>JAFVZD010000153.1 GCA_017508345.1 Clostridia bacterium
ACTTATTCACAATTATTTGTAATGATTTTATTTGTAGCATTTTGTGATTTTTGTGACATAACTGTTGCAAAATGTCGAATGCTACTAGTTCTCTTGTAAATATCGGTACTTTACTCGAATAATAATACAATTTACATTTTTTGTACCAATATAGCCAATTATTGACTTTTTATATATCCTTATACCATTTTTTCTAATATTTTAGTATGTTTTTTGTGATTCACCACATACTAATTCATTATAAAAAGGTGGTCTTTTTTATGTTCAAGTTTACTCTATTTATGATTACACAGATTGGTAGTATCAACTGGTTTTGTATCGGACTATTCCAATTCGATATAATTGCCGGTATATTTGGTAGTCAGGCAGAATTCATCAGCCGTTTTATATATACCATTATTGGTATCTGCGGAATATTTATGATAGTATACGCCATTATCAAACGAGGCAATCTCAATCTCACCAATTCTCCAAAAAACAAAAAATAGCACCTCCGTGCTATTCTTTAAAACACCAATTTTGGCTGTGCCTGCTCTCGCAAATCAGCAATTTTTGCCATCGCTTTGTCCTCTAGGCTCACTCCACTATCTACTATTCTGTTTGCAAATTCTATAGTTTCCTCATCATTAGAATTCACCACCTTAGTACTTAGTTTCCTGAGTTCATTACTTAGATTAATATTCAAAGGATACTTCTCTGTACCTATATTAACCACCAAACTATATGGCAACTCTATACATTCACCTCTACAAATTCTATTATACAAGGTACATTCTTTTGTTTTGAGCATCCCCAAGCTTTTGCGACTAATTATATCATTCTTGTACACATCTATTGCTTTGAGAACATCATTCTGATATATTTGTCGCTTTTCACGAGCATCAAATGCAAATCTGTGTTTGTCCAAATAATTCATTACTACAGCTTTGTCGTAAAATTCTGAATTCTTATCATATACTCTTTGTAGTCTCAAACACAATTTGTACTTATTGATGCCTTGAGCAGACATATCCACCCCAGTCTCTCTAGTAATGAGGATAGGTTGCCCCAAATGCATTCTACTATAATTTTCCTTCTCAGGAATAGTAGCCCTACCGTATTCCACTGCATTCGTTATATCTTGTATATACTCATCCAACGCACTAACCAAATACATAGTATTGATATCCGTACTGGTAGGTTTGTGCTCAATAGCTTGCTGACTCACCCAATCCAATACATTTTCTTTCGACAAAACCTTTGCAAGGCTCACAGACACCATACCATTTATGATATTACCAATAATCGTACTCAAATAATACACCTTATCTTCCAACTCCACCTTGGCAGTACCTAGTATCAAAATCTTGCCCGTCACACAATATTTTTCGTAAACATACAACTCCTCTCCATGCAATTCACCTTTTTCACCATCCTCTATAATGTGCTGCTTGTACTTCGCTATTGCTTGAGCCAAATTATACATATAATTGTATGCTCGAGTATTTCCTCTAAACACCTCTAATGACTCTATTCCTACTATATTTCTCTCCATGCTGTATCCCCTCTGTCAATATACGCATAATATAACACAAAGTAGTGACTTTGTCAATACTGCTCTATATCAGTATCCCAATACTAGCCTCCTACCAATTTTGTCAACAAAAAAATAGCACTCCCGTGCTATTTTTTATCTAGGCGACACTCCACATGGCACACTACTTTGCGTAACCTCATTTACTTTATCCACTACTTGAGCATCTAGTTTCACTCCCGTCCCAATTAGTTCGTTCACAAAACTCATATCATCCGTCACATATACATCCCTTTTGCCATTCAATATATTTTTCTGGATA
>JAFVZD010000154.1 GCA_017508345.1 Clostridia bacterium
GTCATTTGCATTAATTCTCTTTAAGTGCACTGCATTCTTTTGCTTGGGTTTGATTAACAATTTGTACTTGCCATCTACCACCAGCACCCTATTGGCTGTATGCCCTATCACTATGTAATAGTGACCTTTGTCCCTTCCTCCAATAGACTGAACAATTTGTCCAATCGGAAAATTATTCTGCATAACTTCTCCTATAATGTCATTATCTCCACACCATCCTCTGTAATGAGTATAGTGTTTTCGTAATGTGCTGATAAACTACCATCTCGAGTTCGACACGTCCAGCCATCCTCGGTGGATATATCTATATGCCTCTCACCTGCGTTTACCATAGGCTCAATACATATACACATACCCTTACGCAAGACCACTCCTGTCCCCGCTTTTCCAAAATTCGGTACTCCCGGGTCCTCATGTACACTAGTACCTATTCCATGTCCTTGCATCTCTCGCACCAATGTGTATCCTTTTGGTTCAACAAATGCCTGTATCACAGCACCAATATCTCCCACTCTCGCTCCAGCCTTCAAATGCTTGATTGATTCAAAGAATGAATCTCGAGTAACATCAATCAGTCTCTGTGCCTCCGCACTTATTTGACCCACTCCGTATGTCCTACATGCGTCCGTGTGTATGCCCTTGTAATCTACTCCTACATCTACACCTACTATATCTCCCTCTCGCAAAACTTGTTTGCTACTAGGTATACCATGTACTATCACATCATTAACTGATGTACATACAGATGCCGGGAATCCCATATAATGCAAAAAGGATGGTTTGGCACCTCTGCTCGTGATAATCTTATGCACAAATTTGTCAATGTCACGCGTGGTAATGCCAGGCTTAATAAAATCAGCTAACTTCGCAAAAACCTCTTTCATTATCCTACCACTAGCACGCATCAAATTGATTTGTTCATCTGTCTTAATAGTTATCATAATATATTATACCATACTTTTTAATTAGTTTAAAGTAGTTTTGCCAAAAAAGTTGTCCAATTTTGTGATAATTTCATCAAAAACTACATCTCTGCTGTTCTCTGCATTAACACTAATCAGTTTCCCTTCTCGGTCAAACTCTCTCAGTACTGGTACAGTCTCTCGCTTGAATTGTTCTATCCTCGCATCTACCACTACTACACTATCATCATACCTCGGCTCCAATTTACCACCACACACCGCACATACCTTGTCCGTAGTGTCCTTATTACTAGACACCGCCATACATGTAGTACAAATGAGTCGTGACATAGTTCGCTCGCGTACAATGTTATAGTTTTGTATATCCATGGATATTACAGCATCCAAGGCTATATCAGTCATCAACACCTTTTGCTCCATATTAATAGGTGCGGTGTCAATTATGAACCCATTATAGTTCTCCAGATTTTGCAATTCTTTATCTAGCACTCTTATAATTATATCGTTAGGTACAAACTTACCATCCTTGGTGTATTCGTACATTATCTTGCCTAATTCAGTATTGTCCCAAATTTCTCGCTTGATAATGTTTCCCATAACAATATGCTTCAAATTATAATGCTTGGCAATCTTTTGTGCCTGGGTCCCCTTTCCACTACCAGGAGCCCCTAATATCGAAAGTTTCATACAAACTCCTTTCATATTGTTTATTTCAAGAAGCCTCTATAACTTTTCATCATCATCTGTGCATCAAGTTGCTTGTCAAATTCTAGTGCAACACTTACTACAATTAATAGACCAGTTACACTAAATGCATTCAAGAATGATCCAGACGCAGCACCGCCTTGTATCAATGACATTGCTACAGTTGGTACTACAAAAATCACTGCCAAATACATTGCTCCAAAGAATGTTATTCTCTTAGAAATCTTACTCAAGTAATCCGTTGTCTGTCTACCTGACCTGATTCCAGGAATAAATCCTCCGTTTTGTTGCAATGACCTACTAACCTCCTCTGGGTTAAATGCGATTTGCGAATAGAAATAAGTAAAGAAGAATATCAACACCGCATTCGCCAGGAAGTACCATACAGTACCCGCTCCCAGATTGGTCGCATACCAAATGTATGCTGGGCTATCAGGCCAGAACATACTCATTAATAATTGAGGGAACATTACCATCGCAGTTGCAAAAATGATTGGTAATACACCACTGCTATTTACCTTGATAGGTATGTTTGTGGATTGTCCGCCGTACATCTTTCTACCACGAACCTGCTTTGCATATTGTACTGGGATTTTTCTCTCAGACAAATCTACAAATACGATTAGTGCGAATATTACTATCAATAATGCTGCAAAAATCAAGATGTCCCACAATTTGTCTATGTCGGTTGCTAGTCCTTGGAATGTAGACAATACTGCTGATCCTGCAGAACATAGAATACCAACAAAAATTAGTAGAGATACTCCGTTACCTATACCTATATCAGTAATTTTCTCTCCCAACCATAGTGCAAACATTCCACCTGCGATCAATACTAGTACAATTATTGTAGGTACTATCCAATCTGGTGTGCCTGCTCCAAATGCATCTGTGTTAATCGCACCACTTTGTGAGAATGCTACTACTATAGCTACAGCTTGCAACACTGAGAAAATCAATGCAGCAATTCTTGTATACCATGCTATCTTTTTCTTTCCTTCCTCACCGCTCCTAGATAGCTGTTGCAGTTTTGGAAATGCTATCGTCAATAGTTGTATAATA
>JAFVZD010000155.1 GCA_017508345.1 Clostridia bacterium
AATGTGATTTTTCCTTTTATGACCGCTTGGTTTGCGGTTACTTTGCCTGCGGGTCTTGGTATTTACTGGACAATTTCAAACTTGTTCCAGATTGCACAGATGTTTGTTTTGAACGATGTTGCACGGGGGGGGGGGGGGCTAGAAGCTCTAACTATGTAAATCTCAGTGGTAGTGGCGTGGTAGATGGAGACGGAATTTACAACGAAAAAGGTGAGGCGTTGGAGTATTCTAATATCACGGGAACTATTAGTGAGGAGTTTACAACGAGTACGGATACTATGTCTATTTATATATTTGTCAAGAATACAGGAGATAGATATATTATTCCGCAAATAGCCTTGGAATATGACCCAACTTATTTGGGTGTTACTGAAGAGGTGTATTTTTTTGATAAATCTGCGGGAAATATTGATCCGCTGGAATTAAAGGTGGGTGGGAATAGTGCTAGCAGTATTGTGGATAGTGTGGCTAGTGCTACAAAAAATGAATTCCCTATGAATGCGTATATAGATAACGATGATACATATATGTTGGTGCTGACTTTTGGAATCGTGAGTGCCCCCGGTGTGAGTTTTGAGACGCAATTTAGGTTGAATATTGCATTTATGGCGGATGTGCAG
The DNA here is from genome assembly GCA_017508345.1 of Clostridia bacterium. Next base: position 621 of record JAFVZD010000155.1, read on the forward strand.
TATGATGCAAATAATGAGCATTTGTTGACAGTGAGTCAACCTATTAACCAGATGTCACCTACTTGGACAAAGGTGGGGTATAATGCAACTCTTAATGCAGAAGCTACGAAAGTAGAAACACATTCGGCAACTACATTAAAGGCAGCTTTTGAAAATCGTGATACTTATGGGAATACGGATAGTATTCATAATTTAGATGATTATTTGAATGCAGTAGTCTATAAAGATATTGATATTGTGAATGTGGACATAAAAAGTGGGGAAATTATTGGTAAACTTAGTGATGTGAATTATCCATTTGAATGGTATGGTGGGGATGTGACATTGCCAAGTGGTACAACATTAGCTAGTGGTAGGGTACTGACTGCAAGTGAGACCTTTACTGTGGATTGCTATACATATTATCCTACATTTTATTTTCGTCGTTGGATGGTTAATAATGTGCAATATATAACGATTAGTGATGAGGAGTTTGTTGGAAGTACTAGAGTGGATGAGCGTTATGTCGCTACATTCGAGAGTACTATTTTTAATCCAGATACTAGTGTTGCTACAGATGCTTTGGGTGCAATAATCGTGCGTAGTTATAGTTGCTGGTGGACTCCGCTAACTAATGGTAGTGCTAGTTATTTGCAAACATATTATAATTTTGGGAAATTGAATGGATCCACTGATAGTGCTACGCAGGAAAAGTATTTGATATGGACCAATAATCTAACTAAAGCATGGGTGGATTACGCTACAGCCAATCCAATGAAAGCACAATATATCACAGCAGTAAAGGGAGTACAGGGTGAAAATTGGTATATGTGGGCATATACAATGCTGTATTTAGTGAAATATGCCGATAATCATAGTCAGGAAATGATTGGGTATGGGAATACATATACTTATAATTTGTATAGAGTTAGTGGGGCTACTGTAACAACACCAAATGGTGTTATCAATATTAATAGTGATCACTCTTTGTCTTCGTATGCTTCGCAGAAAGGTGGAGGTGTGATAGGTTTGAAAGGAGAGGCGGGTAATAGTGCTGGAGAAGGATTGTCGTATGATAGTGTGGGAATGGCATACGCATATAATTGCAGTGAGCCTATGTATTCGCAGGAGTTTTTAACTTATTGTAATGCAGAAAGTAGAGTGATTTTGGATGGATATGTAGGTAGTAATAAGTATACTGGTGTATGGTGTTTGGGTAAATGTAATCCTTGGGGTAATGTGTGGATTTGGGTGTTTGGAGCCGTAGCCTTGCATGATGAGAATGCTAAAAAAGTTTATGCATATGTGAATTTTGACAATTTTAGTTATGATGATGATAATTATATGACTCAATCTAATGGACAAGATTGGCAGGACAATGATCAGATATTAATAGATAAAAATTATTATAGATTAAACTATAATTTGCCTACCAATGGTAGTTATTATAGATATAATGGAATTTGTGTAGTTGATTCAAAGAATGGTATACAAACTGTAGTTGGATTACCTACTGTGGCATCTACTAGTACTGGTGGTAGTTATAGTTATGGCCTTTGTGATAATATTGCACTTACACATGATGAGTCAAAATTTTATGGTATGATTTCTGGTGGTTCTAGTATCGATACTTATGCTGCTGGAATATTCATGTTGCATATGGATTGTCAGATAGGGACTGCAGGTCGTCATTTGGGATTTAGATCAATGCTGGTATAATATATAATAGAAGTACATTTTGAATGAATGTACTTCTTTTTTTTGTTTTTGTAGGAATTTGTTTTTTGGGGAGAAATGTGGGAAAGTTGTAGGTTATTTAGTTGGTTATAGTTGTGTGGATTTGGTATTTTTATGCAAAAATCTGTGATTAATTTGAAGGCAAAAATGTGTTTGATTATTTGTTGTAGATGTTGATAAATCAACATCTAGTATGTGTTTTTTTATAAAAAACACATAAAATGTGCATAGTACCAACAAGTGTATGCTAGTGATTGGGATAAATATTGGGTTTTTTGTACTAGGTTGAGTTTTTGTATTGTTTTTGTATTATTGTGTATAAATATGCAAATAAACATGTTTTTTATGCGAGGGTAAATTGGTGTTGTTTGCAGGGGGTGAGAGAATTGTAATAGCATTATTTGGAGAATTTTTTGCATAAAAAAACAAGCAATATTGTTTGCTACCTAAGGTGTATTTTAGGTAGTTTGATTAATTGCTTGTTGGTACTTGTTATTAAATTGTAATATTAATTATAAATTTTGTAATTTTAGTTGTGTATCGTAGTCATTTAAGGCTTTGACTATGTCGGAGATATCTCCTGCCATAAATTCATTGATATTGTGGCGTGAGTAACCTATACGGTGGTCTGTGACACGGTCTTGTGGGAAATTGTATGTCCTAATTCTTTCACTGCGGTCACCTGTACCTACTTGGGATTTACGCTCTTGGGCATGCTCGGCAATGGCTTGTTGTTGGTACATATCTTGGAGACGGGCTTGGAGAACTTTCATTGCTTTGTCTTTGTTTTTGATTTGGCTACGCTCGTCTTGACAGATTACTACGATACCTGTAGGGATGTGCGTTAGACGGATGGCGGAGTCTGTGGTATTTACACCTTGACCACCACAACCACCTGAGTGGAATGTATCTACTCTCAAGTCTTTTTCGTCAATTACGAAATCGACTTCTTCTAATTCGGGCAAAACCGCAACTGTAACAGTACTGGTGTGTACACGGCCTTGGGATTCGGTCTCAGGTACGCGTTGGACACGATGAACACCGCTTTCCCATTTTAGGTTGCGATAAACGCCGTTACCAGAAATCTGCATAACACCTTCTTTGAGTCCGCCTACTTCGGTCTCGGTATAAGAAATAACTTGGACATGGTAGCCTAGGGATTCACTAAATCTGCGATACATAGCGAATAATTCTGCACCAAAGAGGCTGGCTTCGTCACCACCTGCGGCAGGGCGAACCTCTAGGAATACATCGCTGTTGTCATTTTCGTCTTGGGGCAGTAGTGCAATTTTGACATCTTCGTCTAGTTTTTTGATGAGAGCAGTGTATTCATCTAGTTCGGTTCGTGCTAATTCTACTAGATCGGCATCTTGCTCGGTATCTATGATTTCTTTTGCAAAATTTAGCTTATCCAAAGTGCGATTGTATTCTATATACAAATCGTATTGGGATTGGAGACTGGCTTTTTCTTTGCTGAGTTTGCGATATTTGTCCATATCGTTAAAAATATCGGGGTTGCATAGTTCGTTCTCTAGTGAAACATATTTGTCGTGGAAAACTTTTAGTTTGTTAATCATTGTTTTTACTCCTTAATTTGGCTGTAATTATTCTATCTAAGTTATTGTAATCTTGTATAACACAAATGTCAATAAAATTTGTGGTAAGCAGTTGGGTGATTTGTGGGGCTTGGTCGTAACCAATCTCTAGGTATAATTTGCCGTTGGGTTCCAGAAAAATGGGTGCATAGTCAGCAATTGTTTTGTAAAAATCCAGTCCGTCTATGCCACCATCTAGTGCTAGGTGGGGTTCAAAATTGCGGACAGAGGTATCCAATGTATCAATTGTGGCACTCTGGATATATGGCGGATTGGATACAATTATATCAAATTTGCCTGTGACATTGTCAAACATATTGCTGTGTACAAAATTGATGTTGGTATGCAGATTTTGTGCATTTAGTTTGGCGATATCTAGGGCTGGGGTACTCACATCCACGGCGGTCACATTGGATGTAAGATTTTTGGCTAAAGTAATGGCTATACAACCGCTACCAGTACACATATCCAGTATATCTAGTGGAGTGGAATGGTGTTTGTGGTCCTTTATTATTCGTTCACAAAGCAATTCTGTCTCGGGTCTAGGTATGAGTGTATCTGGCGTAACGCAAAACAAATTACCATAAAATTCTGCATTGCCCAATACATAAGCCAGTGGGGTATCATTGGCAAGCAAATCAACTTTTGTCAAAAGTTCATCAATCAAATTGTCGGGAATATCTGGATTATCCAAAAAATTCATTTGGATATGGGGATTGATGGAATATGAAATCAACCATTTGATGTCACGCGATAGGTCGGTGTCAATGGTGTATTTTGATTGGATTAAGTTAAGAAAATCTAAATATTTCATATATTCCCCTTTATACAAAATTGAGATACAAAAAAAATAGACGCTCTAAAAAACAAGCATCTATTTGGTAAAGAAATAATCTATTTTGCTGTCTTGTCATCGTCGCCAAGATTATAACGCTTCTTGAACTTCTCTACACGACCAGCTGTATCAACTACCTTTTGCTTACCAGTAAAGAAAGGGTGACACTTGTTGCAGATATCTACCTTCATAACATCAGCCTTGTATGTAGACCATGTCTCAAAAGTAGCACCACAAGCACACTCAACGGTAACTTTGTGATAGTTTGGGTGTATATTCTTTTTCATCTAACTCACCTCACCAAATAGTAATGTAAGTGTATTTTAGCAGAATATTGCCATTTAGTCAAGGGGTTTTGTGAAAAAATTACAAAAAGTTGTGATATTATTGGTGTGTGCTATTATGATTGGGGAGTGAAGTGCGGTGGAGTGTTAATGGGTAGGTGGTGTATTGTGGCGAGTGTGGTAACGGTGGGCGATTGTGTCGATAGTACCTGCACCGAGGAATAGAATGGTGTCATTAGGCTGTATGATATTGTCTAAAGTATGGAAAAGTGCCTCTGGGTGCTGACAATATGTGGTATTAGGTGTGGAAGAAAGGACATTATAAAACAAATCTATGGCATCACCGCCGAGTAGGGGCATTTCGCGAGAGGGGTATGTAGGCAAGATGTATAGATAGTCTGTATCGCAAAATGCGGTGGAGAATTCGGGCATAAGTGTAAGAGTGCGTGAATAGGTATGAGGCTCAAATATTGTGTGTAATTTGCCTTTGTTGATAGATAGTGCGGTAGTGATAGCATTTTTGATTTCGGTAGGGTGGTGGGCGTAGTCGTGGATAATGGTGTTTGGTGTGGTGGCTAATATGTCGAAGCGTCTATTCACACCTGTAAAATTGGCTAGTGCGGATTGGATTATGGAGAAATGTATATTATAATATATAGAAGCAATTATGCAAGCGAGTGCATTGAGGATATTGTGTTGGCCATATAGATTTAGGCGGATTTGACCTAAGTTTTTGCCTTGGTAAATGCAGTCAAAAATGTATTTGCCGGCATTGGAAATAATGTTGGCTGGATAGCAAGTATTGTGTGGCTCAAAACCAAAAGTGAGCAGGGTTTGACCTTTGGTAGGTCGGAAAGTTGATTTGTCTAGGGTATCGCCATTCAATATAATTAGGTCTTGGGTCTGGTGAGTAAATTGCAAAAAGGTATTAACCAAATCGTTGTAATCGTGATAGCAGTCCATATGTTCGGCTTGGATATTGGTGATAATAGCTGTATTGGGGTGTAGATGTAGTATATTACGATTGTATTCACAGGCTTCGGTAATAAAGAATTTTTTTGTACCCAAGGAATAGTTGGCTGAGTTGTGGTGCATAATACCACCTATATGTGTAGTAGGGCGGAGTAGTGCGGTATTAAAAATGCAATCTAGCATTGCAGTAGTAGTGGTCTTGCCATGTGTACCGCTGACAGCAATAGTATTGTGGTAATTGGATGCTAGCATTCCTAAGAAAACTGCACGATCTAATGTTGGTTTACCTAATTTTTGAGCTAGTAGCAAATCTGGGTGGGATGGAGAGATTGCAGAGGAAAACACAACCAGATCGGCATTTTTGATAAAGTCTGGATTGTGATTGGTGGAGATATGTATACCTAAATTTTTGAGTTTGTCTATAATAGGAGAGGCATTATCATCTGTGCCTGTGATGATATGTTTTTTTGAATGTAGAATTTGTGCTATTGCACTCATACTGATACCACCAATGCCAGTGAGGTGGATATTGTGAAAATTACGGATATTCATAAAAGTATATATGGTCAAACATTCAAAAAAGTGAATATTAAACTAATTTTAAAAAAATATGTAAATTTGTTTGACAGAAAACGAATATATAGTGTATTATATATGTAGCATGAAAGTTAATCTTTTTTGCAAAAATAATAGGAAGGTGAAGAGACTTGATGAAAATTACGGACATTCGCATTCGTATCGTGAAAAAAGATGACAACAAACTCAAGGCTGTTGCTTCTTTGACAATTGATGACTGCTTTGCAGTTCACGACATTAAAGTTATTGATGGTAATCAGGGATTGTTTATCGCAATGCCTAGTCGCAAGACACCAGAGGGTAACTTTAAGGACATCGTACATCCATTGAACACTGAGACGAGAGAGGCTATTCGTGACCTAATCTTGGCTGAGTACGAAAAGGTACTAGCAGAGGCTGAGAAAGAGGCTGAGTAATCTAGCGACAGAATTGAGAGATGACTATCCATTGTGGATAGTCTTTCTTGTTTTTTGGGGATATTGCGGTATTGACAAAATTGTGAAATTATGCTATAATTAAATATAAATATAAAAGGTGGTACAATGAGATAATGGAGCATAATAATTCTTTTAACTATAAAGTTTATAAAGAGTCTTGGGCTGAGACAAAATATGTACAAAAAGTCACTGATATGCTAAAAGAGTACAGGCATTATATACTGACAAGTGGTGACCAAGGTGTATTGGGTAACAGAGATTTTTATGTATATAGTAACTTGAAGAACACTGGACATTTGATAATACCTAGTGATGCAATGGTTGATATACAAGGGACGGAGCAACCCATAGGTCAAATAGTGAGGATGTGTCTAGATGGTAGGTGGAGTAATGGTGGATTTAAGTATATTTTACCTGCATTTATCCACAGGTGGGCAAAGTTAGAAAAACTATCAGCTGGATTGGATGCAAATGATTTGGCAACAATTGTACTATTGGATTCTATAGATGATTTTTTGAGTAATTTGTGTCGAATAGTGGAGGATGGTGATGGTACCAAAATACAAAATGAATTGTACAATAGGTTAAAAACAGGTTTGCCTATGCCTACAGCTATGTCAATGGAAATACCAATGAGAGTAGGTGGTACTATCAAGAGGTGTAATTTGGGTGTCAAAATAAGAGCTGCGTTTGCAAGTAATGAGCGTGCTAGGATTAATTATAACAAAGAAGTCCTAAATGATTTTTTGCGATCTAAAAACATCGTATATTACGAAAATGAAAAGGAAGAACTCAAGAGACAAGATTTGTTGGCTGCGATACAAACATACAAGGATGATATAATCACAGGGCAAGCAAAAGGCACACTCAAGACAAAGGAATATCCAACATATGACAAGATAGTGGCGACTCAACAATTTGATTTACCAATTAGATTGAAGGTAAATATAGGTACACCGGAATATCCTGTACAGGTGGAGGTATTCAATATAGTGGAAAATATCCAGA
>JAFVZD010000156.1 GCA_017508345.1 Clostridia bacterium
ATACCGTAGATGACGCCAACAACAATGTATTGATTAGTACAGTGCACGCGGTCAAAGGATTGGAATTCAAGTGTGTATTTGTAGTAGCAATGGAGGAGGGAGTATTCCCAATTATCCGCACAGGAGAGCGTCCTAGTGACCTAGAGGAAGAGCGTAGACTAGCATATGTAGCCATCACGCGTGCTAGAGAACAATTATACCTCACTAGGTCAAAACGCAGATTCTTGTACAATCAAGTGAAATATCAGTCTATCAGTAGATTTCTAAAAGAAATGGGATACGCAGACGATGTCACATATCACAATAGCCACTTTTCCAAACAAGCCACTGAGTATGGTAACGATTATTACAAGCCATCCACTCAGCCTACACCTAGCATACAAAATTTATTAAATAACAAAATCAACAAACAATCAAAAGATTTTTCTGCATTCACAAAGGGAGCAAAAGTATTCCACCCAAAGTTTGGTGCGGGCGTGATTATAGATGATTCAAAACTAAATTCCAACAGGTCAGTCATTATAGATTTTGGTGCACTAGGTATCAAGACTCTGAGCCTAGACTATGCTCCATTACAATTATTAAAAAAATAGAGGTGTATATGCAAGACAAACGCAAAGAAATAGAAAAATTAGTACAGGACCTAAATAAATATAGTTATCACTACCATGTATTGGATCAACCGCTGGTTGCCGATGTTGAGTATGATAGGCTATATTATTACCTAGTAGAATTAGAGAAACAAACTGGGTATATTTTGCCTGATTCTCCTACCCAAAGAGTAGGTGATGTATTGGGTGACAAATTTGCAAAAGTTAATCACAAAGTCCAGTTATTTAGCCTAGACAAGGCACAGAATTTTGCCGAATTAGAGCATTGGTATCGAGGCGTAATAGAGGTTAGCCCAAATGCCCAATTTACCATAGAATACAAGTTTGACGGACTGAGGCTAGCACTAACTTATGAGAATGGTCTACTTACCCAAGCAGCTACTCGTGGTAATGGTTCTATTGGTGAGGATGTCACTCTACAGGTTCGTACCATACGCAGTGTGCCTTTGTCTATTCCATTCAAGGGTAAAATCATTGTAGAGGGTGAGGGTATAATGCTATTGAGTGAACTAGATAAATACAATGCTACTTGTGATGGTCCACTCAAGAATGCACGCAACGCAGTGGCCGGTGCTATTCGTAATCTAGACCCCAAGGTTACCGCTAGCAGAAACTTGGATTTCTTTGCATATGGCATCCCTTATGTAGAAGGACGCGAATTTCACTCTCAAGTGGAGTTGCGCGAATTTCTAAAGGAATGCAGATTCCAAGTAGGAGATTTCTTTGAGGTGCGTACTTCCCTCCAAGACATAGAGTCCGTGATTACCCAGATAGGTGATAGCCGTGACCATATAGATATCCTTATAGACGGAGCAGTAATCAAGCTAAACGATATTGCTATGCGTGATGTATTGGGATATACTATTCGTTTCCCAAAATGGGCATTAGCATACAAATTCCCTGCACTAGAGGTGACTACAAAGGTCCTAGATGTGATATGGCAAGTGGGTAGGACTGGCAAGCTCACCCCTCTAGCCAAATTGGAGGCTGTGGATATAGCAGGTGCAACAGTGAGGCGTGCCACACTAAATAACTGGGATGATATTATTCGTAAAGATGTCAAAATCAATAGTGTTGTATTCATCCGTAGGAGCAACGAGGTAATACCTGAGATTTTGGGTGTAGCAGAACATTGTGATAATAGTGTAGATATCCCAATGCCTACAGTTTGCCCACAGTGTGGTACCGCACTTGTGCGTAATGGAGTGCATATATTCTGCCCAAATACAGATAATTGTCCTGGTCAACTCAAAGAGCGTTTGATACACTTTTGTTCTCGTAATGCTATGAATATAGAGGGTATCCGAGACAAAACTGTAGATTTGTTTTTTAACGACCTAAGAGTACACACTGTGGATCAAATATACAATATCCAATCTAGAGATTTACTCAAATTGGAAAAATTCAAAGACAAAAAAACAAACAACCTCATCCAGTCTAATGAGGCTAGCAAAAAGATTAATTTTGCCAACTTTATATTTGCACTAGGCATCAGCAATGTAGGTCTCAAGACTGCCAAGGATTTGGCAAAAACTTATCCAACATTTGAGGCTTTGGCTACGACAACAATGGACCAATTGTGTGCTATACCTGATGTAGGTGAAATAGTAGCATCCAGCATAATCGAATACTTTAATTATGACAAAAATATGTAGATAATCCGCAATCTATTCAAGAGCGGAGTGACCATCATTTATCCTGGAGCCAAGGATAGTGCAATACTCGCAGGCAAGACATTTGTACTCACAGGTACACTACCTACACTCAGTAGGTCTGAGGCTACCAAACTCATCGAAGATAATGGTGGTAATGTATCTAGTAGCGTCAGCAAGAATACTACTTTTGTTTTATTGGGTGCAGATGCAGGTAGCAAATTGGACAAAGCCAAAGCATTAGGCATTACTTGTATTGATGAAAATGAGTTTTTGTCTATGCTAAGTAATTGACAGAATGGGCTTTTTGTGGTACACTAACACATGTATATTTAAAGGGAGACAATAATGGCTATAGATATTAACGAAGTAGATAGATTGGCTAAATTATCTAGGCTACATTTTACTGATGAAGAAAAGTTGACATTCATAAAAGAATTCGATGCTATACTAGAGCAAGTCAATGCTCTAGATGGGGTAGATGTATCCAACATAGATTTGAGGACTAGTGGTAATGTTATCCAATCTACACAGCTATCAGCAGATGCTGTTATGACAGGACTCAGTCAAGAGCTTATCCTATCTAACGCACCGGCTAAGAGCGAGGGTGCATTCCTTGTACCTATTACAGTAGATGAGGAGGGACAACACTAATGACAAATTATCTAGATTGTAGTTTGACCGAGATAAAAGAATTATTGGATAATGGTACTATCACCAGTGTAGAATTGACCAAACTCTGTTTGCAACGCATTCAGGATACAGCCGACCTCAATGCGTTGATTAGTACTACTCAGGATATAGCACTCGCCAAGGCAAAGGATGTGGATGAGCGTAGAGCCAAGGGGGAGCAATTAGGTGCTCTAGCAGGTATCCCAATCGTTATCAAGGATATAATTAACCTAGAGGGTACACGCACTACCTGTGCTAGCAAATTCTTGGAGAATTTTGTTTCTCCTTATACCGCTACCTGTGCTCAAAAATTAATTGATGCAGACGCAGTGATTGTGGGTAAAGCAAATATGGACGAATTCGCAATGGGTAGTAGTAATGAGAATAGTGCTTTTGGTGTATGTCACAACCCAGTTAATCCAGACTATGTTCCAGGCGGTAGTAGTGGTGGTTCTGCTTGTACAGTAGCAGCCAAACAATGCTTCGCTTCCCTAGGTACTGACACAGGTGGTTCTATCCGTGAGCCTGCTAGTTTTTGTGGTATAGTCGGACTCAAGCCAACATATGGTAGAGTATCCAGATTTGGTGTAGTGGCATTCGCTAGTAGCTGTGACCAAGTAGGCCCTATGACTCGCACTGTTAGAGATAACGCAGTTATGCTCAATGTAATAGCTGGTAATGATACTCGCGATATGACTAGTAGTAGTGTTTCCGTTCCAGATTTTACTGCGGACTTAGATAAGGGTGTACAAGGATTAAAGATAGGTTTGCCAAAGCAATTTTTCAATGACAAACTAACCGGTGTAGTGAGAGAGAAATTGAACGATGCAATTGAGAAATACAAGAGCCTAGGTGCAGAATTCGTAGAGGTGGATTTACCTAGCCTAGACACTGCATTGGCAGTCTATTATATACTCACTAGTGCAGAGGCTACCAGTAACTTGTCCCGTTTTGATGGTATCAAGTATGGTCGCCGTGCCGAAAAGTATGATGACCTAGTAGATTTGTACTTCAAGAGTCGTACAGAGGGCTTTGGAAAAGAGGTTAAACGCCGTATTATGTTAGGTAACTATGTTCTCAGTAGTGGATACTTTGATGCCTTTTATCGCAAGGCAAGAAAGGTTCAAGTAGTCATCAAACAAGAATTTGCTCAGGCATTTACTGAGTGCGATGTAATACTTTCACCTACAACAGGGACTACAGCATTCAAGATTGGTGAAAAATCTATGGACCCAGTTGCAATGTATCTAACCGACATTTATACCGTACCAGTCAACATTGCTGGTATCCCTGCTATTAGTATTCCTTGTGGTGTGGATGATTTAGGCCTACCAGTAGGAATGCAACTATTAGGCAAGCACTTTGATGAGAGTACACTATATAGAGTAGCATACGCATACGAGCAAGCAACAAAGGAGGGCAAATAATATGAGTGAATATAATGTAGTAATTGGATTAGAGGTTCACAGTGAATTGAATACCGCCACCAAATGCTTCTGCCGTTGCAAGAACGAATTTGGTGGCGAGCCAAACACACATTGTTGTCCTGTTTGTACCGGAATGCCGGGTGCTTTGCCTGTACTCAATCGTGAGGCTGTCAAAAAGGCTATCACAATGGGACTAGCCGTAGGCTGTGAGATTAATAATTACTCTGTATTTGAGCGTAAAAATTACTTTTATCCAGACTTGGCCAAGGCTTATCAGATATCTCAATTAGAGTACCCGTTGTGTGTAGGTGGTCATATAGATATTACTATAGATGGCAAACCTAAACGCATTAGACTCAATAGAATTCACCTAGAGGAAGATGCTGCTAAATTAATTCACAGTAACCAAGGTACATTGGTAGACTACAATCGTGCTGGTGTACCACTAATAGAGATAGTATCCGAGCCAGATATGAATAGTGCCGAGGAGGCTGTAGCATACCTAGAGAAATTAAAGGCAACCTTGGAGTATGTAGGTGTCAGTGAATGTAAAATGCAAGAAGGTAACTTGCGTTTTGATGTAAACATCTCTGTAAACAAACCAGGTGAGCCACTAGGTACTAGGACAGAGTTAAAGAACTTAAACTCTTTCCGTGCAGTACTCAGAGCAATCAAGTATGAGTCCAATAGACAAATTGATGTACTAGAGGATGGTGGACAAATTGTGCAAGAGAGTAGGCGTTGGGATGATAATCTCGGCAAGACATTTGGTATGCGTAGCAAAGAGGACAGTCAGGATTACAGATACTTCCCAGACCCAGATATTATTGCCATTGAGACCACAGATGAGTATATTGATGAGATTCGTAATAGTTTACCAAGGTTAGCACATGAGCGTTGTGAGGATTATATAGCATTGGGCTTGAGCAAGCAAGATGCAGAATTGCTTACCTCACAAAAAGTATTTGCAGATTATTTTGAAGCAGTTGTAACAGATTACAACGAGCCTAAGTTTGTATGCAACTGGATTACTAGTGAGGTATTCAAACGCCTAAATAACGAAGATGATGACATCTGTATACCAGTTTGTGCTAGCAACTTAGCCAAATTACTCAAAATGTACAAAGAGGGAGAAATCAACCAAGCAGGTGCTAGACAAGTGATGGATGAGTTGTGGTTGAATGATACTGACCCCGCTAGCATCGTAGCAGCCAAAGGCCTAAAGCAAATGAATGATACCGGTGCAATGCGTGCAATCGTCCAACAAATTATTGATGAGAATCCAAAGGCTGTCGAGGACTTGCAAGCAGGCAACACCAAACTTATGTCATTCTTTATAGGTCGTGCGATGAAGGCTAGTGCCGGCAAGGCTAACCCAAAGATTGTTACTGATTTGGTAATAGAACTAACAAAAAAATAAGGAGTAAAGATATGCAAAACAAAGAATTCAAAATGATGGAGCCACCAATTGATGAGTTGATCCACAAGGTAGGTAACAAGTTTGTGCTCACTTGTTTGATATCCAAGCGCGCTAACGAGTTGAATTCAGAATATATGAAAGGCGAGCCATTGGACAAAGATCCAAAGTTTATTGCTATTGCAGCAGAGGAGATTCTAGCAGGCAAGGTCAAGCCTAATTATTAATTACAGCATTGCCCCTTATATAGGGGATTTGCTTTTTATTATTCACGGGGATTGTTATTATGGATAAAATTGCACAAGTTATTGTAGATATTGCCAATAGTGAGGTGGATAGGGTATTTGATTATATCGCATTACCCGATACCATAGTTGGTCAACGAGTGCGTGTGCCTTTTGGTAGACGCTACATAGATGGATATGTTATCAATATATCCGACCAATCCGCACTTCCCCCAGAATCGCTAAAAAAGATCCATAGTGCCATTGATGATTACCCAGTACTTATACCTGAATTGTTACAACTCAGCCAATATATGATCCAACAATATCACTTGCGTTTTATTGATTGCCTGAGATTGTTTGTACCATCACAGTTGCGTTCCAAATATATGCAACCACTATACAATAACTATGTTCGAGTTAGCCCAGACTACAATATGGATGATTATTTACCACATATCCGTGCTAATGCAATCAAACAGCGTGATTTGATTTTGTTCTTGGAGCCAAATGCTGAATATACACTAGCAGAGTTGAATAAAAAATTCGGGAATAACAATATACACAAGTTGTTGCAAGCCGGAGTGCTTACTCAATTCAAAAAACAAGTATTGCGAAAGCCCGTGGTCAATAACATTGCTGACAAATTAGTCACACTCACCACTCCCCAAATGGAAATAGTGAATGCTGTAACTAATGACGAAACTGCTCAAACACATCTGGTATTCGGTGTAACGGGTAGTGGCAAGACGCAAGTGTATATCAATATAATTAGTCATATGCTATCCATTGGCAAGAATGCTATTCTACTGGTGCCTGAGATTTCGCTCACACCACAAGTGATGAGTGTGTTTACATCAAGATTTGGTGACCAAATAGCATTACTACATAGCGGTCTGAGCGATGGAGAAAGACTGGACGAATGGCAAAGAATTAGACTAGGCGAGGTGCGAATTGTCATTGGTGCTAGGAGTGCGATATTCGCTCCTATCCAAAATCTAGGTGTAATCATAATGGACGAAGAACACGACGCTAGTTACAAATCTGAGAGTAATCCTAGATACCTCACTCACGACATTGCCAAATTCCGTGCTCAATATCATCATTGTCCATTGCTACTAGGTAGTGCCACACCCAGCATAGATAGTTTTGACAAGGCCAAAACAGGAGAGTACATACTACATACACTCACCCAAAGGGCTAACCACTCGCCTATGCCCAATATTCAGATTGTGAATATGTGCGATGAGGTCAAATCTGGTAATACTAGTATATTTTCCAATACCTTGTTAAACAAAATTAATGACACACTTACTAGCGGTAATCAAGTAATCTTATTCCTAAATAGGAGAGGGTACAGTAGCTATGTGATTTGTAGGGAATGTGGATATGTAGCAAAGTGCGAAGATTGTGATGTATCTCTAGTGTATCACAAGCACGATAATATGCTCAAATGCCATTACTGCAACAAACGCTATCGTGCTCTCACCGCTTGTCCTGAGTGTCATAGTGAGAATATCCGTATGGGTAGTAGCGGTACCCAAAAAATAGTGGCAGACTTAGCGGCAATTTTCCCTGATGTCCCAATATTTAGACTAGATGTAGACACGACCAAGACCAAGAATGCACTCAATACCATTCTCAATGACTTCGCTTCATCCAGTCCTGCCATATTGGTAGGCACTCAGATGATAGCAAAAGGTCACGACTTCCCTAATGTCACACTCGTAGGTATACTGGATGCTGATATGAGTTTGCATTTTAGTGATTATAGAGCAGTAGAGCGTACATTCCAGTTAATTACTCAAGTGTCAGGTAGAGCGGGTAGAGGTGATCGAATAGGCGAAGTGGTTTTGCAAACATACACACCCAATCACTACATATATCACTTTATCCAAGACTACAATTACTTAGGCTTTTTTGACCGAGAATCCAATCTCCGTGCTACTACCAATTTTCCACCATTTGCAAAAATGATTAGGATACTCATTACCGGTGAGGACGAAACTCTCACTATGTCTACATCAGGACAAATTTTTGAGGCGCTCAAGCCAGTCAAACTCAAGTATAATCAAGACTTCGTTTATTTGGCTGGAATGCGCTCTCCCGTGGCCAAGATTCAGAATAAACATAGATTCCAGATTTTAATGCGTTTTAAGTTGGATAATCAAGATGATATTATTCGCGAAATTTATGATGTTGTAGATGGATATACCAATCCCAAACTACAAATTTTTGTAGAAATCAATCCAAGCAATATGAGTTAATATTATTAATAAAGAGGTAAATATTATTAGAGGACAAATTATAAAAGGTGTAGGTGGCACATTTACTATCCGTGCCCAAGACAAATTATACCAAGTATTCGGTCGCAAAAAATTCAAAGACACAGGGCTACTCGTAGGTGACTATGTAGATTTTGATGAAAATGAATTAGTAATAAATCAGGTTTTTGAGCGTCACAATAGGTTGATTCGCCCACCAATAGCTAATGTTACACAGTTATTTATAATTATCGCACCAAAGCCAAAACCAGATTTTTATCTCATAGACAAAATATTGGTACGATGCTTTAGTACGGGGATTACTCCTATCTTGGTAATCAATAAGTGCGATTTGCTATCCGACAAACTAAAGAATAGTATTTTGTCCCAGTACGCCAATATTTGTGAGATATTAATAGTCAGCGCCAAACATAATATTAATATTGATGCGATTGTAGATAAATTGCAAGGCAATCTCAATGTCTTTACTGGTCAATCCGCAGTAGGTAAGAGTAGTTTGTTGAATGCAATAATGCCACAGACATTCTCAGCGGTAGGAGAGTTGAGCAAAAAAATAGAACGAGGCAAGAACTGTACTCGCCATTGTGAGATATTCAATCTCAACCAGAATACTCAAATAGCAGACACGCCTGGATTTAGTGTATTGGATATAGATACTATAGACTCCAAGACACTATGTGATTACTACCCGGATTTTGTCGCTCTCCAAAAAGATTGTACATTCAATACATGTGTGCATGTAGGAGAGAATGATTCCAATTGTGCTATCAAACGCGCTGTCCATTCCGGATTAATAAATGCAGATAGATATAACAGATATTGTGAGTTATATAGACGACTAAAAGATAAGGAGGACAAACTCTATGAATAATATTTTGATTGCTCCTAGTACAGACCCTAGCCCTATTGATACTTTGCCCGAATATGTCCACGCATTGCAATTGGCCAAGGCAGACTGGTTGCATTGCGACATAATGGATGGTCAATTTGTACCCAAGACTACTTTTGATGAGATTACTCTCAGTATCATTAGCAAACGCACCTCCATGCCAAAAGATGTTCACTTGATGATGGTGGACCCTATCACAAAGATTCCTGCCTATATCCATGCAGGAGCAGATATAGTGACATTTCACTATGAGGCATATGCTGACCCTAATGATATTATTAATGCAATTACTACAATCAAAAAACTAGGTAAACGCGCAGGTCTCAGTATCAAGCCCGATAACAATCCAGAATGCCTCATTCCATACTTGCACCTAGTAGATTTGGTGCTAGTAATGTCTGTAGAGCCAGGCAAAAGTGGTCAAGCATTCTTGCCTAATAGTTTGGATAAAATACAATGGCTGGCACAATATAGATTAGAGCACAACCTCGCATTCTTGATAGAGGTGGATGGTGGAGTGAATATCAATAATATTCAACTAGTCAAATCAGCAGGTGCTGATGTAGTAGTATCTGGTAGTGCTATATATAATGCAGAGAATAGGGCAGAGTATATTCAATCCCTCCGCGATGCGTAACAATTTGCTTGTTACCTGCATATATAATTCAAAAGATTACTCGAGGGAGGTACACTTTTGATAGTATGCTTCAAGGCACCCAAATTGTTGCGTGGGCTATTTAGATTGATATTCGCCCGACTATATACAAAATAAAAAAAGACATATGTCTATGTGTTTCTCTTGGATTCACTACATATGTCTTTTTTTGATAACTAGTTAGCCTCTTGCTTCATTTTCTTTAAGCAACGAGTACATACCTTCATCTTTTGCTTTTGACCATTATCAGCAGTAACTGTAATGTTTTGCAAATTAGGTTGTCTAGGATACTTGTTGTGACCTAGTATACCTTGGTTGTCGCGTTTGATCTTGCAACCAGCCATTTTTGTCTTGCCACAAATGTCGCATTCTCTGCTCATTATACTTACACCCCCTTAGGTATTACAAAATTAATGTAAGACTATTATAGCATTTTAATGAAATTTTTGCAACACTATTTGTTG
Source organism: Clostridia bacterium (assembly GCA_017508345.1). The sequence goes on from JAFVZD010000156.1 coordinate 10,297, forward strand.
ATTTTTTTTATTTTTTTCCAAAATTTTTTATTTTTTCCCTTTTCATACTCATTATCTAGGCTTTTTGTTAATATTAATATTGTGGCAAGTATTCCATTGTATTACTTCCTACACTTCACTATAATCTAATTTTCGGGCAATTTTTGCCTATCAAGCCAAAAAAATGTCAAAAAATAGTATACTTCTAAAATTAAATATAAAAAAACACTTGCATTCTTTATAATAATTTAGTACAATAGTAGTATGTAATAAGTGTTACTTGTTGCATTCTTATTGAGAGGAAATATGTCAGTAACAACTAGTAATTATTACGGCAAGATATTTATAGCTGACGAGGCCATAGCCGCTATTGCAGGTTCTGCTGCTCTAGAGTGTTATGGAGTAGTTGACCTTGTTTCCAAGAAACTCAGTGATAACTTTGCTGATCTTTTTAGGAAACAACAAATGGGCAAAGGTGTCAAGGTCATCACTAATGAGAATCATATCTTACTCGACCTATTCGTTGTATTAAAATATGGTGTATCTATTAGTGCAGTGGCTGACTCCTTACGCAAGGCTGTCAAATATCGTGTCGAAGAATTTTCTGGAATGATTGTAGATGCAGTTAATGTTAATGTAATAGGCGTGAGAGTATAACTTTCAGGCCGTTTTCTCGTAATATTTTTTAGTAGGTGATTTAATAATGCAAAAGACTATAAATGGTGCAACTTTTCGTAAAATGATAATTGCAGCAAACAAATATTTGGATAATAATCAAAAATATATAGATAGCTTGAATGTCTATCCTGTTCCTGATGGTGATACCGGAAAGAATATGTCTATGACATTCAAGTCCGCAGCCAATGAGGTTAATAACTGTTCTAGCAACAACCTAGATAGTCTAGGTGAGGCTCTAGGCAAAGGTGCTCTGCGTGGTGCTAGAGGTAACTCTGGTGTAATACTATCTCAGATTCTACGCGGTATGTCTAGTGAGATAATGCTACAGACCGAGATCAGCACCAAGGCATTTGCCAAGGCAATGAAGAATGGTAGCCAAATGGCATACAAGGCAGTGACCGTTCCAAAAGAGGGTACTATCCTTACTGTAATCCGTACTATGGCTGATATGGCAGAGACCGCTGCCAAAAAGCATGCTGATTTTGAGACATTTTTTGATGTAGTGCTAAAGACTGGTGAAGAGATATTAGAGCAAACACCTGAGATGCTACCTGTGCTAAAGTCCGCTGGTGTTGTGGACGCAGGTGGTAGAGGATTGCTAGTGATATTCTCTGGTTTTTACAAGGCACTTACATCAGATGATGATTTTGAATTCGACGCTCCTGCAGATGATACTATATCCACCCAGATAAAGCAGAATGAAGAATTCCACATCAACTTTGAGGACTTGGCTGAGATTCAATTCGGTTATTGTACAGAGTTTATGGTTATCAATATTAACAAAAAGACAACCGAATCCGACATAGACAAACTTCGTGAAAAACTAATGGACATAGGTGATTGTGTTATTTGTGTAGGTGACTTGTCCCTAATCAAAGTGCATGTACATACTAATGAGCCAAACAAAGCCCTAGGTTATGCTCTAGAATTGGGTGAGATCAACAACATCAAGATTGATAATATGCTCCAACAGAATAGAGAGCTCAAGGCAAAGCACGCTGC
>JAFVZD010000157.1 GCA_017508345.1 Clostridia bacterium
ATATGAATATTAGCGAACGCTACGATGACAAATCTCGTTCTGAATGCAAATTCTGTATCGAGGGGACTATTCGCTTCAAGAATAATTGCAATATGTGGTAAAAATCAAAAAAAACCTTAGTGAGTTCATTCACTAAGGTGTTTTTTATATTAGGTTGAGCATCTCATCTAGACTAGAGGAATATAGATAAGTATCTGGTACCTCTCCTACTATTATGGATTCACAGATTAGTATATGTGAATTAGTAGTCACCGTCCTAGTACTCGTGGGTAATACTATATTAATTGTCGCAGTCATTGTCAAATAAATCCTATGATTAGTTTGATTAATACCCGCTGTGCTAAATTCACTATTAAAATGTGATTGTATAGTGCCTATGGGATTGATATGAAAATTTATATTAGGTCCAATTCCCACCAATACCGCAATGCCAGATAATGTACCTAGCGGTATGTCAATCCCCTTGCTACTGACCAATTCCATATTATTTTGCGCAGTCTTTCCTATCTCTTTACTCAGTTTGTTTATCTCCAATGAGTTTACCTGAAACATACTTATCTTGCCATTACTATCCAATACCACTTCTATTATATTATCATATACATTGGTATTGTTGATTACACTCTGCACCGCGCTATTGATTGCTTGTGTAGACAATGACTTGACTTTTGCCTCGCTCACATTAATGATTACAGGCTTGACATACATATTAAAGAATGTGAATATCAATATCACTATTCCCAATATCACTAACCACCTAATTATTCGCTTACGCTTTTTATTACTTTTTAGTTTCTTTGCTACCATATTGTTATATATGATAATACTTCGTATTTATTTACTTTTTTGTCTTGCTATTGAATATCATTGCGAATATGAATGCACTGACTACCGCCACCGTGATACCCGCACTGCTCGCCTCCAATGCCCCCTTGATTAGTCCCAATACCCCCTCTGTCTCATAGCCCTGCATAGCACCTTTGGCTAGCGTGTGTCCAAATCCCATTATAGGTACCGTCACCCCTGAGCCCGCCCATTCTTTTAGTGGAGTGAATACTCCTATCACCTCCAGAGCTACACCAAATAGGAGGAATGTCACCAATATTCTAGCACTAGTCATTTTGGTAGTAATTATCAATAACTGACCTATCAGACATATCAGCCCTCCTACCAAAAAAACTTTTAGATACATAATCAAATCAAACATTACTATCTCCCTCCAGTACTACCGCATGAGCAATGCTAGGTATGCTCTCGCCCTGTTGTGCCGATGTGGTACTCATCAACGCTCCTGTCGCCACAAACAATACCTTACTCAATTCGCCTTTTCTTAACCTCTGCATTACATAACTATTCAATACACTAGCCCCACAGCCACATCCACTACCACCCATAAATGTCTTTTGCCTATTGGTATACATCATCTGCCCACAATCACTATAATTTTGCCCTAGCCTATACCCCTAGTATTCCATTAGGTCCATTAGTATCTCACTCCCTAGTTTACCTAGGTCACCCGTCAGTATTAGGTCATAATACTCTGGCTCTCGCCCCGTGTCTTGTAGATGTGCTACTATTGTGTCCATTGCAGCAGGTGCCATAGCAGCACCCATATTATTTGCATCCGTTATCCCCCAATCCACCACCTTACCTACGGTAGCACTACTTAAATATACACCACTATTGCCCAATGCTAGCACTGTACACCCTGCCCCTGTTACTGTCCATTGACTAGTAGGTGGTCTCTGCGTGCCCAATTCTAATGGATATCGAAATTGCCTCTCCGCACTACTAAAATGGCTACCTGTCGCACATACCGCATTCCTAGCGAATTTACCATCTACCAGACACCCGCCAATACATAGACTCTCCGCCATTGTACTACATGCCCCAAACATCCCCGCATATGGTATATTTAGTGACCTAGCCGCAAAACTACTACTAGTTATCTGATTCAACAAATCCCCCGCCAACAATACATCCACTTCTTTTACACTTAGCCCTGCGTTATCTATCGCCTTGGCTATTGTATGCTCCATCATCTTGCTCTCTGCTTTTTCGTATGTCTCCTCTCCAAATAGGTCATTGTCACTTACTTCGTCAAAGTATTCTCCAAAATTCCCCTTGCCCTCTTTGGGTCCTACCATACTATAATTACCTATCACCCTAGGCATGTTCTCAAATACAAATGTCTGCTTTCCAATTCTACTCAATTACACATCTCCTACAATAATATTCCTATTATCCCCGCCACAATGCTTGCTACTATCCCCGTCACTATTACCGGTCCCGCTATCACAAACATCTTGGCACACAACCCAAATATAATACCCTCTCGCTTAAATTCCATGGCAGGACTAGCTATACTATTGCTAAATCCCGTGATTGGTATAATAGTACCCGCTCCCGCATACGCACCAATTCTATCATATATACCCAATCCCGTAAATAAGGATGCTACAAATATTAATATCATACTCTCCCACACACCCGCAGTCTCCGTACTCATATCTGGTACTGCACTCAATAGAATGTCTTTTATCAATTCACCAAAAACACATATCAATCCTCCCACCCAAAATGCATGGAATAAAGATGGCCACGGCTTAGTCTTAGCCATTTTTGCCTCTACATACCTATTGTACTTTTCACTAATCTCACTATTTAGCATTCACTTACCTCGCTAGTTTTTAGATAAATATTCCCTCTTTTTTACTATTCATACCTGTTGTGGTTAGATAAATATTGTACCATTTCCAAAAAAACTTCTTTTTCGCATAAATATTTTTTCTTTTTTTACTCACAATACTATTATCAAATTATTTTTTAATCAAAAGGAGCTTATTTATATGAAAAAATTTATCACACTTTCCCTAGCATTCGCATTAGCAGGAGGTATCAGTTCTCTTATTGATACCAACCCAACAACCCAAGACACAGATACCAGCACACCTAGTTTTATCTCTGTACCCGCACCCGATGCCGGTACTGCCAAGCACACCATTCTCAGCAATGGTATGTCGCTAAATATTCTCTCCGACACTCTTAGCATTGACCCTAGACCTGTACAATTCAGTGCCAATGTGGATACCAATAATATTAGCAATTCCTCTTTAAACACAAATACGGTAAATAACACTAATACTGCCACTAATACTAACAATAACACAAATACCACAGGTAATGTAGACACCATGACTCCAAAAACCAATATAGACACTTATCGCAACCCTACACCTACTCGCACTATCACAAAGAGTCCAATAGCCAACACTACCCAAAATACCTTTGTTACCGCCCGTGAAAATACACCTAGTAGCACTAGTAACACCAATAATACTCCTACTCAACGCTTGTCCACACCTAGTGTTCGTTCCACCACACGCAATGTGGATACCAACACCGCTTCTCAACCACGCATCGCTCTATGGAGTATCAACGGCAAAAATATTGATGAGGACGCTAGCAGTATCCAATTGAGTGACGAATTAAACGCTCAACGCACACGACTAGATGAGAATATTTCTTGTCTCCAAGGCAAATTTGACAAAGACAATTCTATGCTAGTAGTAGAGGGTGAGAATGCCGAACTTGTCCTACAATACACCCAAGCCATCCGCACCCTTTCCCAAAAACTCATCCACAACCAACTAGATTACAATCGTTCTCTAGGATACTTTGGTAACTTAGACAATCTAGATGACACCACATCTGGCAATTACATTCTCACCAAGAGTATTATTGGTACACGCATTCTATATATGGATTGCCTAAATATGGCTATCGAGGGCTTGTGCCAATTATTAGATAACCACTCATCTGTCAGGGATTTTGAAGACTTGAATAACACTACCACTACCCCAATTACAAACAACACAACTACCAATAATTCAAATTCATATACCGGCCAAACAACTGCCAATAATACTACTACACGCAACACTTCAAATACTACCACAAATAACACAATTGTTAATAACACTACAACCCCTACTACACGCAACAATTTGACCAACAACTCTACCAGCACAAATAACGCAGTTGCTAATAATACAACAAGCAGTACTACACGCAACAATTCAGACACAACCACAAATAACGCAGTTGCTAACAATACAACAAGCAGTACTTCACGCAACAATTCAAACACAACCACAAATAACGCAGTTATCAATAACAAAACAAGCACTACTACCAACACAATTCGCAACAATACGAATACTAGTATTCAAAATAATGTAAATACCAACAATATGAATAGTACCACCAACCAGAGCAACCTACCTAATACCACTACTCGTACTATTTCATCTACCAATACACAATTAACTCCTACACCAAATTCTACAAATACACAAGGTAACAATTCCACCACAAGCACCACTCGCACCACAAATACAACTGCTACTACATTGGAGTTACCAAAACGCACAGACAACAGTGCTTATTCACACAACAAAATGACAAAATCTAACGATGACCAAACCAAAACCCTACCGGGGCAAAACGCCAACACTCCAAAGACATTAGAATACATTCACGACAACGATGCAGTCATTGTAGTAGATAGAGAATAATATGTAATTGAATTATCAAAAAAAAAGAACATATTGATTACTTGCATCAATATGCTCTTTTTTATCAAATATTTATTCAAAAAATCAACTTAATTCACATCTAACTATATCCATACTATCAACCCAAAATGTATCACACAACACCCCCAAAAAAAATTTTTTAAATTTTTATAAAAAATTTTTATTTAAATTACTTGACATGCCCCC
>JAFVZD010000013.1 GCA_017508345.1 Clostridia bacterium
CCACAAAAGTTTACTGAGCAAGATAGTGAACGAATGGAATTGTATAGTATGGTAGCCAATATTCAGACAGTAGAGGATTATGAGGATGTATTGTCTAGGATTGCAGACAAGTATGGTAATGTACCAGATAGTGTAGTGGGTTTGTGCAAGGTGTCATTGTTGAAATCTATTTGTATGCGTAATGGTATAGAGAGATGTATCTTGACTAGCAAAAAGGTGTCTATGTATGTGGCGTTGGACAATGTAGAATGTATGGATAATTTGTTGGCAAAACTTAATAGTGGTTCGGGATTCAAGGTATACAAAAAGGATAATTGGGGAATATTTGAATTGCAAAATCTATCTACTGCTACCAAAAATTATGATAAAGTGGTAAAAATGTTGGGGGCTTAGTGAAAAAATGTACCCTCAAAAAATTGACAGATGTGGGGAAATGATGTATAATGACCTGTAACTAGATGTTTAGGAGAGAGAAAAGTGAAATTTTTTAGAAAAATGACATTTATAGCATTGACATTATGTTTGTGCCTAATGCCAATGTTTGCTGGATGTGACTTGATTGTTACTAATATGGCTAAGTATTTATCTCAGCCAGTGGCTAGTATTGACAACACTACAGAGATAAGTATGGAAGAATTGTTGAATACTTATAATAGTTATGGCCACTCACAATTTGATGGTAGTGGTGAGCCTACAAAGGATGGTGTAGAGTCTACTATTGATTTGCTGGTGAGTAGGGCTATATTTGTAGATTATTGCACTGATCCAGACAAGAGTGGCGAATATTGCGTAACACTCACTATGAAACAACAGAATGCTATATGGCAGAATGTATATGATACTATTAATGATAGTATTAGGGCTATCGAGAATGAATTGCGAGAAAAAGATGGCAAGACTATTGTGACCGCTGGTGATGATGAGAGCGATGATGCTGATGATGCCAAAAAATATACTGCTTATGAAAAGACTTATACCTATAACAGTAGTACTGGTGTATTGTCAAAAGTAGAGAAGAATACTGAGATAGAGAATGTTTCTATTGCCCCATATGATACTACAGATGAGGATATTACAGAGCAAGACAAAGCCAAGGATATATACAAGAACTTTAGAGAGAATCACTGGAATTACACGGATAGTAAGATCAATCCATTGTATGCGGATAATGAGACTAGTTATAGTGACAGAGCTTTTTCAAAGTATATCAACAACTTGATCAAAAACAAGGCGGAGAAAGAGCGTAACTTTGATACTTCCAATGAGTATGTATTGATGCGTGAGGTTGAGTCTCTATACAAGAACAATTATGAAAATGCTGTATTCCAGGCGTATCAAGAGAATTACTCAAAAGATATTGCAGTGACAGTGGACAAGGTTGTACAAAAGTATACTGAATTGTATGATGCACAACAAGAATTGTTTGATGCAAGAGAGAGCAATTATGACACTGCCAAAAAGAGTACTAGTACAGCGGTGTATTATGAGAAAAATCCTACTGATTGGTTTAGAGTGAGTCATATTTTGATTAGCGATGAGGATGAATCTCGTGATGTTTGGGAGACAAAGCTCAAGAATGGTGCTATTAGCAAGGCGGATTATGACAGAGAGATAGCTAAGCTGGATGAAGCATTGCTAGGTAAGGCAAACAATGTACTCAATAAATTGAATACCGCATTGGCTGGTAAGAATGCTGCAGCTAGATATGAGATATTTAGAGATTATGCTTTTGAATATAGTACGGATACCAATTCTTTGGGAACTGAGATGGATATGAATATCCCTGCTGATGCTACAAAGGACCAAATGGTAAAGCCTTTTGCTAATGCTAGTAGAGAGCTGAGAGCGGAGGGAAACAAAGGTGATATCACAGGTTTGGTAAAGACAGATTATGGTTATCACATTATAATGTATCTAGGTGAATATGAGAATATCAATCCAACACTGGGTACAGATGCCTTGATGGCTAGATTGGATAGTACATTGCTATCATATTTGAGTAACAAAACTATGCTAGACAAGGTGATTGAGCAAATCAAATTGGAGACATACAGCCAACACGAGCAGAGTATGATTGAACAATTAAAGTCTGAGGCAAGTATTGTGTATTATGTAGATGCCTATAAGGGAATGTATTCTTAGTTGATAATTATTAAATAACCACGACTAATTGAGTAAGTTGTGGTTATTTTTTTGTCAAAAATGATAATTTATGCATTAGTTATTTTTATTATTTCTTTTTTATGCGGTGTTTGACTTTATTTTATTGTATAAATATAATTTATAGTGAATATTTTTGAGTTTTGATATTGACTATATAGAGTATTTGTGGTATAATGTAATGTAACAAACAAAAGGAAGGATTAATTATGATGGGGAAAAAGAAAAAGAAAAATTCTAAGTTGGATTTGCAAAGTTTTATATGTAGTTATTTTGAAAAAGATAATGTACTTAGGTCTAATGTAGTGAATCGATTGGAAGATTTGCACGGCGAATATACTAATTTGAGGAAACTTTGTGATAGTTTGCAAGAGGGTGGTAATGATGAAGATAGGGAATATGACTCTTGGGATATCGCATTTGGAATTGTGCCATCTGTGTTAGAGGAAAGTTTGGATGATAAGAAATACAATATACTCAAGACTGCTCTTGGTTTTGCTGCCGTAATGGCTAAGCAAGATGATGAG
>JAFVZD010000158.1 GCA_017508345.1 Clostridia bacterium
CTAATCGTAAGATGAAAAAGAAGGCAAAAGAAGAGCCTGTAGTAATAGCTAGTCCTATCGACCACGCAATAATTACTACCGCCAACCTTACTGTCAAGCAACTTTCCGAAAAGACTGGTAGGTCAGTGGCTGAGATACTCAAACAATTAATGGTATTGGGTATTATGTCGAACCTAAATAGCACCATAGACTTTACCACTGCAGAATTGGTATGTAGTGAATTAGGTGTTGTTTTGGAGCAAAAACTAGAAAAAACTTACGAAGAAAAGTTGGCTGACGAATTTATGAACCTAGACGATGACGCTGATAGTGCTGACAACATCAAGCGTTCTCCTATCGTAACAATTCTAGGACATGTTGATCATGGTAAGACATCACTACTTGACTATATCCGCAAGAGCCACATCGCTAGTGGTGAGGCTGGTGGTATTACACAGCACATTTCTGCATATCAAATAGAGAAAAATGGTGAACCAATTACATTTATAGACACTCCTGGTCACGAGGCATTCTCAGCAATGCGCGCTAGAGGTGCTAGTGTTACTGATATCGCTATATTAGTGGTAGCCGCTGATGATGGTGTCAAGCCTCAAACAAAAGAAGCTATCAAACACATCAAAGAAGCAAAAGTACCAATGATAGTAGCAATCAACAAGATTGACAAGCCTGAGGCTAATATTGATCGTGTCAAAGAACAGTTGGCAAAAGAAGATGTCATCCCAGAGGAATGGGGTGGTGACGCAATCATCGTTCCAATTAGTGCTTTGACAGGTCAAGGTGTAGACAAATTGCTAGAAATGATTATCCTTGTAGCAGATATGCAAGAGCTCAAGGCTAATCCAAAACGCCATGCCCTAGGAATGGTAATAGAGGCAAAACTAGATAAAGGAAAAGGTCCAATCGCTACACTTATCATATTGAATGGTACACTAAAAGTTGGAGATACCATCATCTCTGGTACTCATGTAGGTAAAGTTCGTGCCATACTGGACGACAAAGGTAAGAATATCAAGTCCGCTCCTCCTAGCAAGCCTGTATCCATTCTAGGACTAGATGGTGTGCCTAATGCCGGCGATCAACTATATGTGGTTGATGAAAAAATGAGCAAACATGTATTAGCAGAGCGTAAACGCAAACAGCAAACTGATCTGATTAACGCAAAATCCAAGATGTCTGTTGAAGAATTCTTGGCAAAGAATATCGAAGACGAAAAGAAAGTATTGTACCTAATTGTCAAGACCGATGTTCAAGGTTCATTTGAGGCATTGACAGCAATACTCAACGAGATAAACAACGAAGAAGTTCGTGTAGAATGTACTCATGGTGGAGTAGGTGCCATTACAGAGAATGATGTGATTTTGGCAAAATCTAGTGGTGCTATACTGGTAGCATTCAATGTTAAGCCAGATAGCAAGGCTAGTGCTCTAGCGGAGCAAAATAAAATAGAGATTATGCAGAGCAAGATAATTTACCAGATTACCGAAGAAGTTTCTAGACGCATCAAGGCTATGCGTGCCCCTGTATTTGAGGAACGCGTGATAGGTCACTGTGAAGTTATCCGTGTATTCAAGATTAGTAGGATTGGTACAGTAGCAGGATGTATTTGTAAAGATGGTAAGATTAACAAGAATGTCAAGATTCGTTTGTTCCGTGAAGGTAAACAACTAGTAGAGACTACTATCACTACACTACAAAAAGACAAAATGGATGTAAAAGAAGTTTCCGCTAATATGGAATGTGGTATCAAGTTGGATGGCCACAACGATATAATTCTAGGCGATATCCTAGAGGCATTTGTAATGGAACAAATTGAGAGAGATTAATTAAGGAGATTTTTATGGACAATAGTAGGTTGGAGAGAGTTAATAGTGAGATCAAAAAAGCTATTAGCAATATTATTGCACACGAGATCAGAGACCCGAGAGTCAGTGGAGTGATTACCGTTGTAGATGTAGACACTTCCAACGACCTTAGTCACACAAAGGTATCAGTCAGTATCTACAAAGGTGACAAGACTAGTGAACAAAAGAGTTTTAATGCATTGCAACACTCAGCAGGTTTTATTAGGACAAGGTTGGCAAAAATGGTTGACCTGCGTATCGTTCCAGAAATCCACTTTAAATTAGACCACGGCCTAGATGAAGCCGAAAAAATGAATAAGATTTTATCAAAGTTGGATATCCCAAAGGAGGATACTGATAATGAAGCGTAACTTTGCAAAAAAGTTATTGTCCTCATGCAAAAAAGCAAAAAATATCGCTATAATGGGTCACAAATCACCTGATTTTGACTCAATCGGTTCTTGTATCGCTATGAAGAGGATTTTACAAAAATTCGATATTCCTAGCGATATTTTTGTAGAAAAACCACTGAGTGACAACTTTTTGCCCCTAGTGCAAGATATCCAATTCTTTACACAAAAGTCAAAAGATTATGACCTCTGTATTGTAGTGGATTGTTCAGACATTTCATCTGCTCTTATTCCACCTAATCAACAATCCGTTTTGGCTGGTGCAGAGTACATTATCAAGATTGATCACCACATTAGTGGCAAAGACTGTAATTTTGGTGCAATCAACTATGTAGATTATAACGCAAGTAGTGCCTGTGAGGTGATTTATTACCTTTTTCGCAATCTCGTAGAGTTTGATGCTCAGATTGCCAGTGCATTATTTATGGGTATCTATACTGATACTGATGGATTCAAGTATTCCAATACAACACCAAAGACTTTCTCCGCTCTCGCCAAATTGAGTACTTTTGATTTTTCTAGGGACAAATTGATTTATCAATGTTTGTCCATTATCAGCAAGAGCTCTTTCTTATTAACTCAAATAGCATTTGCTTCTATCAAGTTTTATCAAAACAACCAAATAGCAGTCTCTACTATCCGTTACAAGGATTTTGTAGACAATGATTGTGCATTGGAGTCTTGCAAGTTTATGCCATCGTACTTACCTAATATTGATGGTGTCAAAATATCCATATCCATTACAGAGAAAGTCAAGAATGAGTACAATATCAGTCTCCGAACAGCCATAGATGGAGTGGATGTATCTAGCATCGCTACAAGATTTAATGGTGGTGGGCATATCCGTGCTAGTGGGCTAACACTACGCGGAGATTATGACAAAGCACTCAACGCACTATTACTAGAGTGCAAAAAGGAATTAAACAAATGAATGGTTTCTTTAATATAAACAAACCCAAAGGAATGACATCTAGTCAAGTAGTAGGTAAGGTCAAATATTTGTTAGGCAAAAAAGCAAAAGTAGGGCATATGGGTACACTAGACCCACTGGCTAGCGGAGTATTACCAATAGCTGTAGGTAGAGCCACTAGATTGTTTGATTTTTTATTGCAAAAAAAGAAAACTTATATCGCTACATTCCAATTTGGTATACATACAGATACTCTAGATAGTACAGGTACCACATTGGACACATCCAATGTGATACCCACAATAGACCAAATCACTAGTGTATTACCACAATTCCTAGGTGTCAATCAACAAATACCACCAGCATATAGTGCAAAATCTGTCAATGGCAAGCGCGCATATGATTTAGCTAGACAAGGTCAAGAGGTAGAGCTCAAACCTTGTACTATACAGATTTTTGACATCCAAGTCCAGAGGCAACTTGCTCATGATACATTTCAATTCCTTATCACTTGTAGTGCCGGTACATATATCCGTAGTATTGCTAGAGATTTGGGTACAGCATTAGGAACATTCGCTACCATGACCGAACTCATTCGTACCCAATCAGGACAATTCCAAATCCAAGATGCAATATCTCTGGATGACTTTGATGCAGAAAAATTGTTGCCAGTGGATTTTGTGCTGACTAGTTTGCCTAGATTGGATATTACAGAACAACAATTACAGACATTACTAAATGGAAAAAAATTCACAATAACAGGTGTAGACAATGCGCTATATACTATTTATTGTGATAATAGTATACAATGTCTCTGTCAGTTTACTGATGGAGTCGCCAAACCAACCGTTTGGCTGAGATAGGAGGTAAAAAAATAATGATTAGATTTGGCCCATCCGGGAATTGTGATGCTTTTTATGCAGATGGAAACAAAGAATCCAGCCAAATTCCACAATGGTTAGACAAACTAGGCTTGACTGCCTACGAATACTCTTTTTCTTTGGGAAAGTTCCTAACTGATGCAACTTCTGAGAAAATCCGAAAAGAAGCAGAAAAATACAATGTAAAGGTTAGCGTTCATGCACCATATTACATCAATTTTTGTAACACCAGTGATACTTCAATCGAGAATAATACCAAATTTATGTTAAATAGTTTGTATGGTTTGCAAAAGTTGGGTGGTGACCATTGCGTATTCCACATAGGTTCGCAAATGAAATTAACCCGAGAAGAAGCTTTGACAAACTTGGAGAAAAACTTTCGTGACTATTTGGCCGTATTTGACCAATATCCACAACTACACAATATGTACATGTGTCCAGAGACCATGGGAAAATATAGTCAAATTGGTACACCGCAAGAGATTTTTAATATTTGTACATGGCATCCAAATCTTGTTCCTACATTGGACTTTGGGCATATCAATTGCATTATGCAAGGTGGGTTGCGTACCCAGGACGACTACATTAGTATTTTACAAGAAGGTATTGATATATTGGGGTATCAAAAAATGGATAATTGTCATATCCACTTCTCAAAAATTCGATACAATTCCAAGGGAGAGGTGGCTCATGTCACTTTTGATGATACAGAATTTGGTCCCGATTATCAACCTATGATAGACGCGATACTTACACTAAATCTACATCCTACCATAATTAGCGAGTCCAAGGGTACCCAAGGCCCTGATGCCAAGACTATGCTAGACTATTATTTGAGTAAACAAAAATCAAGATAATTCAAAATCATTGATTTTTTTAATTTATTATGATATAATCAACCTATATTTTTATTAAGAAGGAGAATTTTTTATGATTTCTGCATCAGAATTGAGAAAAGGTATGTGCTTTGAGCGTAACGGTCAGATTTATTCTGTTATGGACTTTGAGCACAACAAACACGGTAGAGGCTCTGCTGTAGTTTGGATTAAAATGAAGAATGTGCAGACAGGTGCTAGTGTCGAGGATACATTCAACCCAACCGACAAGTTTGAGAAGGTTAGTTTTGAGGAAAAAGAGATGACATATCTATACAATGATGGTGACATCTACTACTTTATGGACCCTGAGACTTATGAGCAATTCCCATACGACAAGGCTCTAGTAGAGGACGCATTGCCTTATATCCTAGAGAATACAAATGTAATTGTCAAGTTCTTTAAGGAGAAAGTTTTCAGTGTTTCACCTCAATTATTCGTTATCTTAGAGGTTACAGAGTGTGAGCCTGGTATCCAAGGTGATACTACCAAGGCTACATTCAAGCCAGCCAAATTGGAGACTGGTCTCAGCATCCAGATTCCTTTGTTTGTAAACATTGGTGACAAGATAAAGGTTGACACTCGTACAGGTGAATATGTAGAGCGTGCATAATTAATTATCACATACTTCGGTATGTGATTTTTTCTTTTTATTTTAATGTTCTATCCATACATACATTTTCATAAACTATGCTAGGAGGTTGTATGCTTTCTATTATTCTCCCCAAAGATATTTGGACAATAATCAGTAGCCTGGATTTATCCAAACTAACCGAAATCCGTATCCGCAAAGACAAGCCAATTATGATACATTATGGCCAGTATTATTATATCAACAAATTTGGTATTACTCATTCCAGTACAGATGCATTGTATGCCTCACAAGAGATGATAAAATCCATTATTCTATCTAGTTGCCAGCATAGTATATATGCACATAACGAAGAAATTAAACAAGGATATATATCCCTAAATTCAGGTATGAGGATTGGTGTTTGTGGTGAAATAGTATGGGATAATGATAATATCAAAACTATCAAAAATTTTTCTTCTCTTAATATTCGTATCCCCCATAGTGTCCCCAATTGTTCGCTAAATGTTATACCATATATTGCTGACCTTTGTATACACAATACACTAGTTCTCTCTCCTCCAGGAGCAGGCAAAACCACAATGCTAAATGACTTGGCTAGGCAGTTTAGTGTACTAAACCTTGCTACAAATATACTAATCGTAGACGAGAGGTACGAGTTAGGCAGAGATTTGGACAAATTAGAAAATATCGATATTTACAAGAATTGTAACAAGCAATTCGGTATTATTAATGGTATTCGTACTATGACACCCGATGTTATAATACTAGATGAACTCATAACTTCCGCAGACATTACTGCTCTCAATTATGCTATCAGTAGTGGAGTAAATATTATAGCCAGTACACATTGTGCTAATATTTTTGAATTAGACAAAAAACCTATATTCAAACCACTATTGGATTTGGGGATTTTTGATAGATTTGTGGTATTATCCAGACGCTTGGGACCCGGTACTATAGAGGGCGTGTACAATGAAACAAAAAAATGTATTTATTTAGGTGAAAAATGAGTATACTGTTTGGAATAATTATGTCCACTGCACTTACTATTTTGGGATTTAAATTTGCCAATAAATATTACCAACATCTTAGATTTTTTGATGACTTGATAGTGTTTTTTGAATACCTTCGCAACAATCTTAGTTTTCAGAG
>JAFVZD010000159.1 GCA_017508345.1 Clostridia bacterium
CACTAGAGCGATGGTAGACATAATAGCGATGGACAGCATAGGTCTAAACATCTCAAAATTGACATAGCCAAATGCTAGCATAAAAATACCGCTGATTATAGCCATTAGTATCCAAAAACCTGGTATTGTATAGCATACACCCCAGCCCCAAGTATGAGTAATCAATTCACAGAATATTATCACACCTGCTGTATAATAAGCGAGGCTAGTGAATATTTTGGCCAGAGAGTATTTCTTGAGTATAGGTAATAAAATTACTAAGATAGCATACAGGCTACCGATGAGCACATAAAGTGAAAATGTGATAGTAGCATTGAGGATCAAGTCTATACCCATACATACTACAATGGATAGTAGCAATAGTTTGATGAATATACTGGTGAGTGGTTCGCGTTTGTCGAGTCTTGGCTTGTATACAGGGTAAACACGCTGTGACTCCTCTACTGTATGTGCAGAGATATGTTTGCCACACAGCGGGCAATGGTTGAGAGTCTTGTCTACTGTTACTCCACAATTTGGACATATTGAATCTTGCATATTACACCCCCTGCCTATTAGTATGCATAGTAATGGAGAGTCCCATACCTGTCAGCACCTCAAAGAACGCACGAACCAACCTATTCTCTCTGAGTCTAGTGGTGAATGTGAGAGAAGTAATATTATTGTAAGTAGAAACGGTCAAATTGATTTTGTTTAGTTTGGTGGAGCCTAATAATGCATTGTAGGACACCACATATTCATTAACCTCAGGCGGGAGAGATATGACACCTAGGTTGGATATTGTGCTAGTGAATAATTTCTCACCCACGCGTGAATAAACGATATTGAGTACAAAGTCTTTGATAAATAGTGGCATAATACGGACAAAGAAATTGCGTTCGCTAGCCACATTTGCGTTGATAATACCCATAACATAGTCTTTGGTAAGCACCTTGGATTGTTCTTTGACCATATCCACCAATTCTTGAAAAGTCGCATCCTCGCGGTCAGTAGGGATACATAGATTGATGAATTGTGAGAAGTTACGCATAGTCTTGGATGGGAACATTCTACGCAGATTCACAGGTACGGACAATTTGACTGGGCGTTTGTCCTTAGGTGATGTGCGATGTTTCTCTGCTATCATTACCTGCAAGTATACTGCGGACAAAAACTCGTTGATAGTAGCATTATATGATTTGGCCAATTCTTTTAGTTTGGTCAAATCCACTCTACCCGTATATGCATACAGGATGTCCACAGGTTCCATTGTCCCCGTGATTGCATATGCCTTGGGCTCGCCACGAGGGCTAGGGCGACCGCCGTCTGCGTATCTATTGAATGCGTCCTCGCTCTCCTCTGGGTCAGGGAGATCTAGTGCGTTTAGGTTGTATTTGGCGAGGTCAGCAATCTCCATACCACGCAAGGTACAATATCTAACTATTAGGGTATTAAAGAATTGTATAGCACCACCGCCGTCTGCGAGTGAGTGAAAAGTCTCGAATGATATAGTGCTATTGTAATATAGTACACGGAAAATCTGTTTGTCTTTGTCAAATACAAAAGGGCGACACGGATAATCAGTCTCGGGCTCTATGTGAGGCTTGGTAGTGAGATTCTGAAAATAGTGCCAGAATAATCCGTCACGGAGAGAAACATTGTAAAATGGGTAGCGTTGCATACAATCATCTAGTGCGGATTGGAGTATAGCGGTATCCACAGGCTCTGCAAATGTAGCGGTTAGTCTAAATACGCTATTCCACCCTGTACGGTCTATTGCTGGGTAAATGAGTGCTGCATTATCTAACTTGTACCAATTCTCACGAAGTGTACGCATTTGCATTTTGTGAATGGCTTGTGCCTCTTTTTGTTGAATCTTGACCTCACGAATCATTGTGCGTTTGATCTCTTTGGCACGAGCGCGTTTTGCTTTTTTGTCCGCCTTGGATGTATGGGAAGACAGACTAGGTGTGTCTAGTCTGTCGGATTTTTGTTTATTTTTTTTGGTTTTTTCCTTTGCCATAAAAGTTTAACTCCAGAATATTACAATAAGTAATATATCATAAATATAAAATTTGTCTAGTGTTTTGATAAAATTCGATGAATAATACTAGGCTGTTTGATTGTTTTCTACTAGGTAATAACCATCAGGAATGTATACACTATAATCTATGGATGTAGTCCATATTCTACCATCAGTACTATTTGCGGAGTTTACGATATTGAATGTGACAG
>JAFVZD010000160.1 GCA_017508345.1 Clostridia bacterium
CTGTTACTATATCATTATTGGGGTCAATTTGCACACCCAATTTTTTTATTACGCGTGCATTTACCTTGACTCTACCCTCTAGTATAATGTCATCGCATTTTCTACGGCTAGCCACCCCAGCACCCGCCATAAATTTATTCAGTCTCATAACTTCTCCGTCATTAGTTTATTCTCTACATCCCCCAATTATCCAAGATTTCTTTTAATTTATCCTTGATTAATTGAGATTTTATATCTTCCATTGTATATATTTCTTCACAAAAAATCAAGTGTTTATCATAATAAATTTTAATTTCACCCACTTTTTCTTCACTTTTTATAGGTGCTTTGAGATTTTCCAATACCTCATACTCAATTTTTATATTAGCGTATTCCTCTATACTTAGTGGCAATCTGAGTCCTTTCCTAGAATAAATATTTACTCTTGCTTTGTCGCCATTCTCCACATCTACACTGCCCACATAATTATAACTCTCCAATACATCGCACATCTTGTATTTTTGATACACAGCATTAATCAGTTTTGCACTTTCCTCAAACATAGGTCCACAATTCAACACTACACACACCACTCGCATACCATCGCGTTCGCATGCAGACACTAGACATCTACCAGCATTATCCGTAAATCCCGTCTTGACACCTATGCAACCATCCAATGTATTGAGTAATTTATTCTTATTCACTAGATACCTATCATTATCTACACCACTTATTTTGATATTCTTGGTTTTCACTATATCCGCAAAAATCTCGTTATTCAACGCGTATGCTGTAATTTTTGCCAAATCATAGGCAGTAGTATAATGTTCATCTTGATCTAAGCCATGTGGGTTCACAAAATTACTACTAGTTGCTCCCGCCTTTCTTGCTGTTTGGTTCATCATTTCACAAAAACTCTCTATACTACCACCCACACTATATGCAATAGCAGTAGCAGCATCATTACCACTGCGGAGCATTAACCCATACAACAATTCCCTAATGCTCAATTCCTCCCCTTTTTGCAAATATATACTAGTACCATACACGCCTATTGACTTGTCATCCACTCTTATCACAGCATCAATATCGCCTACATTCTCAATGGCAGTTATAGCAGTCACTATCTTTGTAGTACTAGCAATAGCTAATTTTTGGTCACTATTCTTTTGGTAAAATACCCTACCTGTATCCACATCCATTACTATACTAGACTTTGCACTACTACTAGCATCAATGCTAGCCTTAGGCAAGCCCTCTATTGCCAAAACACCTTGATTATCTGCACACATAATAGGGAGTAATATTACCAACATCAATACTAATATACATTTCCTAAACATCCCTCTTTTCCTCTCTTTTTGCCACTTTTTTGATATACTCTGCCATTGCATCACTTAGTTTGTCTATCACCCCACTCACGGCATTCTTCGCTTGCATACTCACCATTTCACAGCCATTAGGTGTACTA
Organism: Clostridia bacterium; assembly: GCA_017508345.1. The sequence goes on from JAFVZD010000160.1 coordinate 1,454, forward strand.
ATGAGAAATCCAATAGGTTCCGCAGTAAAGCCCGCTCCTGTCCCTCCTGCAAAAGGATAACTCTGTCGCTTCCTCACTATTATCTTGTTTGAATATTCTCCACCACCAGCAATCATACCTACCGTGATTTTTATTATAGGATATGCCTTGCAATCATTACCCATATCTATGGCATCTCCCACCACAGTCTCCATATTCACTAGTTTTTTGATATCTCCTATCGCATTACTAATCATCTCATCTATTTTTGTTCTTGACCTTTCGTCTTGCATACAATGCTACCACCTTTTTAGTTTTTATTTTTGCTAATACAAATGCTAATATTATCACAATAGGCATCACTACTACACTTAGATACATAGATACTGCCATTTTGTCCTCTTTGGTATTCTCATCTATTCCTATGTATGCCGGGAATATCCCTCTCTTTGTATACAACCATGCTATCATTATATTGGTAATAGTATTCACTACTCCACCATACATACTAGTCTTGTACGCATCCCCTTGCTTGCCCACATCATAATACAACTCCAATTTTTGCACACTTATCATCCGCATACTCTTGTGCAACATTTGTTGTAACATTATCGCACTCTCATCAATAGCACTGAATTTTATCTCCTTGTCCTTACCCTTGTTACGCATTATTTTGATACCCAATTCATTTAGTTCCGCCTGAAAGCACACCACACTTACACCAAATACACTAATGCTAACCGCTGCAATATTGTACTCAATATTTACATACAACCGCATCTGTATCCAAAAAGGAATCAATGTCAACACCACTATACTACCTAATACTATACTCAATATCCAATACCATTCCATACCGCTAGTATGTTACCAAAATCAAAAAAAATACATTCAATCCTCCTATTCTCAATACAATTTATTCATAACCACTATACAAAAAAAATCTACCAGAAAATTCTGATAGATTTTTTCACACTTATGATACTGTATATTTTACTACACATTCCGCCTCTATTACATTGTCATTAGTCCTCTGACTAATCACTATTGTTAGCTCATCTCCGGGCTGGAATTTACTTAAATTTGTTCCTTCACTTGGGTCAAATGCATCCTTCGCCGTAATTTCATCTAAAGTAAATGGTCTCTCTCCACCACAGATATAGCCATTCCTAGATACTATGTAGTATGAATCCTCATTATACAGTGCCACCGATATATTGAGTATACCATTAGTCACATCTACACTATTTGGCTTAGGTGGTAATACTGTATTATACTTAAAGTTCGCTTCTTTGGTATACGCAGTCTTGCTATATGTATGTGTATCACTCAAACCTTGTGCCACATTGACGCTCACCTTGATACTATCCGCTTGCAATAAATTTAGTGTATACCTACCATCCACTAGTTGTACTTTTTCTCCATCAAATTCATACTCGTGTCCAAATTGTGGTACAAAATCCACTGTCGCAGGCTTGGATGATGTTTCATCAATTTTATACTGATTATCAAATGAATCCAACTTATAATAGTATGTACCTTTACTGAAATTCTCAAAACTTCCCATAGGACTCAATTCTCCCTTGACACTCAAAGAATGATAATATGGTATATCTAGGATATTGTATTCATCCAATACATCATATGCCACATTGTTGGTAAACACCAGCACATACTCACCTATATCCAATGCCGATATACCAAATGTTCCATTAGTACTGTCCACATTCTCACCAATACTTGTTCCTGTAGTGGTCTCGAGTGATACCTTTGGTGCAGTAGCAAATTGTACTCCAAAGTTAAATCCAAAAGCATTGGCAGATTTTTTACTCAGCCCGTACCTAAATCCTCCAAAATCAAAATTGGTTACCATAGGTAGTAGTGTAATAGATGTACTATTTTTTTGTGATTCTAGATCCACACTATCTACATTAGCAGTGACACTTAGCCTAAAATCCCCAAAAACTTTATCTTCATTTCCTGCCTTAGTGACTATATCCATAATAGTTTGTTTTACCGCTACCGTGGTACTAGCAATACCCGCCTTTGCATCAATCTCTACATAATCCGACATAGTACTATCCTTCATTTGTAAAGAATAATCATATGTAGTATTCTCTAGATATTCATCAAATGTAATAGTACCATACTGATTGCTGAGTGCAAATCCCGTTATACTAGGCACACTTATCTCTATAGTCCTAGTATCCGAATCTACATTATTATTCTTAGCCACCACTGTTACATCTGCCTTGATTTTGTTTACTTGCCATTCTTCTATATATTCATACACATCGATTTCACCCGCTGTATCCAGAGTAATTACTTCCTCATTTTCACCATCATACAATTTGATATTATATTTCTCTATATTACTACCCATAGCATAATCCGTGTCATTGACTTTGATTTTTACTTTGTTATCCATTGTTGGATATACAAAAGCCGTATTAAATTTAAAGAAATCCTCACTGTGTTGCTTGCTACTATCTAGCAATATTACATTATTAGTGATATTGTTTGCTTTAGCATTTATAATTATTGTAGCACAATAATTACCATACATCATACCTAAATTTGATAAGTCAAATTCTCTACTCTCTGCATCGCGTCTAGTCATCAATGTCTTGGCAGTATCCCCCGCAGTAGTCTTGTATATTTCTACTGTATAATTATTGCATTCATAATCCGTAGAATGCTCCCATATCAATTTATTATCTACTATGCTTGCTGTAGTAGGCATTGCCAAATTCCTAAATGTGTACACGCTAAAGTCATTGGCTATCTGC
>JAFVZD010000161.1 GCA_017508345.1 Clostridia bacterium
GGGATATCGTTTAGAGTAAATCTACCCAATGTCTTGTTCCCACTAGCAAATTCACGTTCTCCTTGCAATACGTGGATGTCTACACCTGGTTGGTTGTCGGTAGCGGTTGAGAATACTTGGGATTTCTTGGTCGGAATGGTGGTGTTGCGGTCAATTAATCTCGTGAATACTCCACCCAATGTCTCTATACCAAGTGATAGTGGTGTAACATCTAGCAATAATACATCTTTTACATCACCAGCCAATACTCCACCTTGGATAGCGGCACCAATAGCCACACATTCATCTGGGTTGATTCCCTTGAATCCTTCTTTTCCTGCAAAGTTCTTTACAGCCTCACAAACTGCTGGGATACGTGTACTACCACCTACTAGAATTATCTTGTCGATAGCAGACTTATCTAATTTTGCATCTCTCAATGCATCTTTTGTAAGTGCAATAGTTTGCTCTACTAGGTCACTAGTAATGTCATCAAATTTTGCACGTGACAATTCGTATTCAAGGTGCTTTGGACCTGTCTCATCAGCAGTCAAGAATGGTAGGCTGATAGTAGTTTTTGTAGTACCACTTAGGTCAATTTTTGCCTTTTCTGCTGCTTCCTTTAATCTCTGTACTGCGGTTCTGTCCTTGGATAGGTCAATGCCATTTTCACGCTTAAATTCTTCTTGTAGTAGGTCTATAATACGTTGGTCAAAGTCATCTCCACCTAGTCTGTTGTTACCCTTGGTAGCCAATACTTCGAATACTCCATCTGCTATTTCTAGGATAGATACATCAAATGTACCTCCACCTAGGTCAAATACTAATAACTTTTGGTTAACGTTCTCCGCCTTGTCTAGACCATACGCTAGTGCAGCAGCTGTTGGCTCGTTGATAATACGTAATACTTCTAGGCCTGCAATCTTACCAGCATCCTTTGTTGCTTGTCTTTGACTGTCAGTAAAGTATGCAGGTACTGTGATTACTGCTTGGGTTACTTTTTGTCCTAGATATGCCTCTGCATCATTTTTTAGTTTTGTCAATACCATTGCGCTGATTTCTTGAGGGGTATAAGTTTTGTCATCAATCTTTACTTTGTAATCTGTACCCATCTCACGTTTGATACTGGTAACGGTCTTGTCTGGGTTGGCTATTGCTTGACGCTTTGCCAATTGTCCCACTAGTCTCTCGCCAGTCTTAGAAAAACCTACTACACTAGGGGTAGTCCTAGCACCCTCTGCGTTAGGTATTACTACTGGCTCTCCTCCTTCCATTACTGATACACAAGAATTAGTTGTTCCTAAATCAATTCCTATAATTTTTGCCATATTTATATTCTCCTTTAATATATGTTTCTTTATTTTTATTCGGCTATATTAGGTGGGGGTACTCTCAACATTTCGCCCCACATAATATTATTTTGCTATTTTTACTATTGCATAACGGATAACTGTACCATTCTTTAGTCGGAAACCGCGTTGAATCTCATCCAACACAGTACCGCTATCCACTCCTTCGGCATCCTCTGTCATAATTGCGTTGTGGATGTTTGGGTCAAAAGCTTCTCCAAATGAAGGAATAGGCTCAATGTCCAGACTATTCAATGCTTGTAAATATTCACGCTCTACCATTTGTAGACCTGTCCTAACACTCTCGTCTGTAATCATTTTGAGTGCACCGAGCAAAGCATCATATGCGGGTAATAATGCACGCACTGCGTCTGCTACGCCATCTAGTCTAGCCTGAATAGTCACTTGGGCATTGCGTTTGCGGTAGTTATCAAAGTCCGCTTGCAGTTGAATAGCCATATTTTTGAATGTCTCCACATTCTTGCGTTCTATATCTAATTGCGCCATAATATTGTCTTGGGTAGTATTGTCAATATCAATACTCACATTGATATCATCTGCATTTATACCTTGGATTGTGTCTGTCTTTTTACTCATCTTTATCTCCTTTTGGTTGTTGATTGATTGCCTTGAGGTTGTTGAATTCACCCACAACAAACTTTAATGCACTAGCTATCTTGGCGTAATCCATGCGTTGTGGTCCAATGATGCCTAGGCTAACCGTACTCTGCTCTCCTACTTGATAATCCGCTCGTACTATGGAGCATTCTTGGAGGTCCTCTAGTGGAATCTCCTTACCTATCTTGAATGCAACATCCTCAGCATCCTCCAATCTCTCGTCCAGCAATTTGGTAATCTCATCACGATTTTGCATCACATCAATTACGCGTTTTGCTTTGTTGAGGTCGCTGTATTCAGGAGAATTGAGTAACTGCAATTCACCTCTGGATGCCACATTGTGCTCGGTGAGATCGTCTATAATACTATTGAGCGATAGTATTAGGGTGTCAAATATAGTCTTGAATTCATTGAGTTCGGTATCCATTGTATTCCTAAAATCCGGCATATCTTTGATCATCTCTGCTACAGTACGACCATTGAATGTCTTTGTCAAGAAGTTGCCAGCATCTATATAAGTTTGATTTGGTGTATTAGGGTCTGCTGGCATAGAATTGTTGATTACACCGCTGGTTGTCTCTATTAATATCAATGCTTGACCTGTGAGTAGGGGTATAATCTTGATATTCTTGATGATGAGTTTTTCGAATCCCTTGAGCATTACAATGGTAGGATAATTGGTAGCCTTGCTCACTATGCTAGCAATTTCGTTAAGCATATCTCCTAAATATATAGTGCGTTGCTCAAATAACCCATGTATGTCATTTAGAGTTTGCTTGTCTAGTGGGATATCTGCCATCATGGTATTTACAAAAAATCTATATCCCTTACTGGTAGGCACACGGCCGCTAGAAGTATGCAATTGTTTGAGATACCCCATAGCCTCCAATGCATTCAATTCGTTACGCAAGGTGGCAGTGCTTAGGTCAGCACAACACTTGTTACGAATGTTGCTACTAGTAATAGGGCTGGCCACCTGGATATACTCCTCTACTGCATTTAGTAGAATCTGTTGCTTGCGTTCACTCAAATTATCAAATTCGTTGTTACCCAAACATTCACCCCCTTTGTATACATCGGTGCTAGCACTCTATGTGTTAGTATTGTTAGCACTCTCAATGTTTGATTGCTATTATAATATAATAGATTATATGAGTTGTCAAGTGTTTTTATACACTTTTTTAAAAAAATTTTTATAAATCTTTGTTTGATTAAAAATACAAAAAACAGCATTTGTGGAAATGCTGTTTTTTTGTTGGGGGCAAAAACATATTGATAAAATGATAAATAACTTCTATTATATATTATAATGTTACATCAATAAATTTCCGTCGTCTGTTTCAATGACTTTTAGCACATTACATTGCTGACCTGTGGTAGTATCAATATAGATGTAGTAGGTAGCACCAGAATAAGCACACATAAATTCGTAGGCTAATATTTCACCTACATAATTGCCTGGTATTACGCAAAGTCTAGATGAACGGATGTCCATATTGGTAGAGACAGCCATTGTGGCTTTAGCCAAATCTATACTAGGATTGAGGTTGGTTCGCTCGGTATGATTGTATGCCCAACTTTTTGCCTCCCAGCCCACAATCTTACCATTAGATTGAGAGATTTTCACCTTAATCAAATCGGGGTACAAAATCACATTGTCTTGGACAGGTGTTAGGTTGACATAAGCAAAATTATTGCTGGATGTACTCCACACTGCTTGCATGTTTTCAAAACCTAATGATGTGGCAAATTCTACTGCCAACACCTCTGCATCGCTAAGAGAAATTGTACGCTCATCAGACTGAATATTGCTATTCAGTTGGAGCAATACCCCATCTCGCTTGGAAACTTGTGCGTAATATATAGTATCATCTTTTGTGAGTTCGTAGTTGTATACATCAAATTTTGCGCCTACAACCTCGCCGGTAAATTGTATGTTGTAATCAGTGAATATTTGTCTCAAATTGGCACCTACTTGGGTCTCGGATACAATATTCTCACTGAGCCCACGAATGGTTTTGTTTGTGGTAGACTCACTAAATGGTCCGTCATAGATAAGTGTAGGATACTCAATAGTTTGGTTATTTAGTCCGCTCCAACTTTCGCTAAATTTGTTAGAGGCTTGATTTGGGTCTTGGATATTGTCTATTATCTCAAAGTCTCCACTGCTGATTAGTACAGATAATTTGTTTAGCTCATACTTGATATCCTCGCTGGATGAGTGAAGGTTCTCCAATTGATCCAAATCATCCAATGTGAGGTTTGCACCGCTAGACAATTTGGTTTGCAGAGTGTATACATAACCATTGAGTTGATTGATGAATGTAATGGTATTATCAATAGTATTGTGGTCAATTGGCAACTCTGTGATATTAGATTGGGCAGAAGAACTAGCATTTGCGATATTAGACATATAACGGCTGAGGTCAGTATTATTTGTACTGACACTTACTTTACCTAGATTGGTCTCTATCTCATTGATATTATCTGTCAATTCATAAAAATTCTGTCTATATACATAATTGAGTTGGTCACGATATTCTCCTAGGGCATTTACAGAATTTGCCCATGATACAGCACAGAAAATGAGTGCACCGGACAAAACGAGTGCGATTGAAGTAATGATAATTTTGTGTGATTTACGCATAATACCCTCCTTATATAGCGAAATTGTGTTTACCGATGCTAACTACTACTTTGCGTGACCAAATCCAAGAACTGGTAGCGGTATTAGGATTGTAATAATACAATGCACCATATGTCGGGTCCCATCCATTCATAGCATCACGGGCAGCATTGTATGCTGTTTGATTGGGTTCTAGGTTGATTTGTCCATCTGCAACGCAAGTGAATGCATATGGTTGATAGATAACACCATAAATACTATTTGGAAATTTGGAACTAGCCACACGATTGAGTATTACCGCACCTACTGCTA
>JAFVZD010000162.1 GCA_017508345.1 Clostridia bacterium
GCATAAAGTACACCTCTTAGTTACATAACTTTTTCTTTGATTGCCTCTAATCCTGGCAATACTGCGCCTTCTAAGAATTTTAGAGCGGCACCACCACCAGTAGAAACATGGCTAATTTTGTCTTGTAATTCTAGTGATTCGATAGCGAATGCACTATCACCACCACCTACTATGGTAGTAGCACTGGTGCTAGCCATAGCCTTGGCAATGGAGTTGGTTCCTTTTGCGAATTTTTGGAACTCAAATACACCCATTGGGCCATTCCAAAAAACAGTCTTGGCACGAGTAATATAGTGACGGAATTTTGCAACTGTCTTTGGGCCGATATCCATACCAATGGCATTCCTAGGAATATTATCTGTAGGTACTATTATGGATTCTGCAGCGAAGTTGAATTCTTTTGTCACCACATTATCCACAGGCAGAATTATCTTTGTACCACAATTCTCTGCTTTTTCGAGCAAGAGTTTGGCTAGAGGTACTTTATCCTTTTCTACCATGGACTTACCTACATTGTAGCCTTGGGCTTTCATAAAGGTATAAGCCATAGCACCACCTATCATAATAATGTCGGCATTCTCTACTAGGTTGCTGAGTAGATTAATCTTGTCCTTGATCTTGACACCACCAGTAATTACTACAAAAGGACGCTCAGGACTATTGAGTGTTTTGCCCAAAACATTCAATTCTTTTTCTACCAATAGGCCGGTACAGCTAGGTAGCAATTCGGCAATCTTGGATGTACTAGCATGAGCACGGTGCATAGTACCAAAAGCATCGTTACAATATATATCTGCGATACTCGCCAAGTTTTTTGCAAAATCCAGACTATTCTCCTCTTCTCCTGGCTCAAATCTAAGGTTCTCTAATAGGATAATATCACCATCCTTGAGTGTACGAACTAATTTGAATGTATCAGGGCCTGCGACATCTTTGGCTAAGTATATAGGTTTTTTTAGCAACTCTCGGAGTCTATCTGCAACGGGTTGCATAGAATAATCAGGGTTGTACTTGCCCTCTGGTCTACCCAAGTGTGAGCAAAGTATAATCTTGGCACCCTCATTTAACAAATATTTGATAGTAGGTAGAGATTCACGAATGCGTTTATCGTTGGTTATCTGATGATTGGAGTTGAGTGGGACATTAAAGTCCGCTCTTAGCAAAACGCGTTTGCCTGTTACTTTCATATCTTTGATAGTGATTTTGTTGAACATAATATATTACCTCGTTTATTTATTAATAACTCTCTAGTATACCAAACTTGATAGCGATATTAGCGATATCAGTATTCATATTTTCTAATGCGAATAAAATGTTGAGATATAGGCTATTATCTCTAGCTGTTGTATTTAATTTGGTTTGTTTGAATAGCAGTTTTTTGGTCTTGTTGATATCTTTGATATTTTGTTCGCTCAGAGCAAATATCTCACGCATACTCTTGTTTTTGGTCTTGGTGTCCATATCTTTTGATTTGGATAGCATTGCTACTAGTAGGTCTAGGGAACCACGGAGTGACATCCATAGTGGGAAAACACTCTCTACCTCAGCAGTGGTCATACATCTAGGTTTGGACTGGTAGTCTACCCCAAATTGATATAGTTTGTTGAGTTTTTCATTCAAGTGATTGGTGTCATTGAGTATACCCATGATGATATTCATTTTTTCGATATTGCCCTCAGTTTGGTTAGCACTGATGCGTATAACATTATTATTCATTAATTTTATAATTTTATCCAGAGCACGGATACGGCCAGATATACCGCGTTCATTGGATTCTTTGTCACACATATTCATTACAATTTTGTGACCTAATGTGTTTTGCATATCTATTACTTGTACAATATTACCAATCATCCAAGGGTACGCTACCCCAAAAATCTTTACAATTTTTTCGTCTGGTATAAACTTGTCATAGATGCTAGCCGTAGATGGCTTGGAGCGAACAACCTTGCGCATGAGAGATGCTAGCAATTTGGTGAATGGTAACAAGATTAGACTGGACACAAGCATAGTGGCTAGATAAATTAGGATTAGTGTTAGTCCAGTCTGCTCTCCTAAGAGAGTATATAGTGGCTCTACCCAAGGAATTAACAGGGATAATGCCAGTAATATACCGGAGAAATTCTTGTACAACACATAGAATGCTAATGCGCGTTTGCTGTCTGGTGAAGTATTGGATACATTGTAGATGTATGTGGTGACACCACCGATAAAACTAGCACCTGCGAGCATTGCTACAGCGGATGTGATTGTCATAGGTCCGCTAGCACCCATAGTACCTACCAATGTAATAAGTATTGCCATAGTAGCATAAGTACTATCAGTGAGTGCACAAATGAGTGCTCCTACCAAGAATAATACAAATGGATTGGTTAGTGAAGATACCAAATCATAGACAGCTGGTTGCTCTACTATCACACCTAGATTGGAGCCGATGAGGGACAATCCCAAGCATATTAGACCAAATCCCATTATGGTAGTAGCAATGCGCTGGCTAGCAGTACGCTTAGAGAAAAGGTACATTATAGCACCAACAAAACAGAAAATTGCAAAAATCTTGACTAAACTAACTGCATCAAAGGCAAGCAGTACAATGCCAAGTGCGGAGCCTAATCCTGTACCCAATATTATACTCATAGATTCTGCTAGGCTAATAGCGCCGACATTAATAAATCCCGAGACCATAGACAATGTGAGTGTGCCACTCTGTACAAGGGTGGTAACACCTGCACCCATACCATATCCTTTGAGTTTGTTACTAGCGGATCGCGTGAGGGCGCGTTTGAAACCTACACCCATAACACTCTCCAAACCATTATTGAGAGTGCGTACGCCATATAATAAAACACCTATACCCGCTAATGCTAATATTATACTATACAATAGAGCCATTACGAGATTTTCTCCTATTTTTTAGTGTGTATTTTTTGTTAAAATTATTAGTTTACTCTTATATAATACTAAAAAATTAAATAAAGAGCAAATGATTTTGAGTAAAATTATTAATTATCTGCAAAAGCCTCTGCTAGTAGTGACATAATCTCATCATAATCTTGGGAACGATTAATCTTGTCGCGATAAATCTTGCTATTGCGTCTAGAACGGATGTAATATCCAAAGTGTCTACGCATTAGCGGGAACACTATGCGTTCAGGAAAGTATTTGAGCATAATATCCACATGTTTTTTGATGACTGTCATAGGGGACAAGGTGTATGGTTTTCCAGACAATTCGCCAAACATCCATGGATTACCCAATGCTCCACGGCCTATGGCTATACCACTACAATGTGTGCTATTCAATTTTTCGCGAGCCATTTCGGCAGAATTAACATCGCCGTTACCAAATACAGGGATATCCACAGCTCGGGCTATATCATCAATAATTTGCCAATTAGCCTCTCCCATATACATTTGCTCTCGAGTGCGACCGTGTACTGTAAGTGCGCTAGCACCGCTATCTTGCATAAGTTTGGCAAAATCCACAGGAGAGATGGGCATATCCTTGATACCTATACGCATCTTGACGGTAATAGGCTTGGTAGTACTATCCACACAAGCACGCACTACTTTGCTCGCGATATCCGGAGTGCGTAGCATAGCTGAGCCCATATTATTCTTGACAATCTTGGGTACAGGGCATCCCATATTGATATCAATGATATCAAATTTTTGGATAGCGGGATGTTGGCAAGCATCTGCTAATACATCGGGTTCGTTGGAAAATAGTTGTACAGCCTTTGGGGATTCGTTATCCTCACAATAGAGCAAGTCTTCGGTATTCTCAGAGCCATAAATGAGCCCTTTGGCACTGACCATCTCGGTGACGGTGAGTCCTACCCCTGCCTCGCTACAAATTGAACGAAAAGCAACCTCGGTAAAGCCTGCCATAGGTGCTAGAGCAAATTCATTATCTAGAGTAACTGAGCCAATTTTCATAATAAACCATCCATAAGATATAATGTATAATGATAACACAAATAATACAAAAAGTAAAACAAAAAGCACAACATTAATTGTGCTTTGCTGTTTTGTTTTGCTTAGATTTTGATTTAGTAGTCTTCTTTTTGGATTTATATTTTTTCTTTGTAGATTTTTTGGTAGTGGATTTGATTAATTTTTTCTCCAATTTTAATTCGGCTTTTTCTTCTTTTTTCTCAAATTTTATCTCGATTTTTTCTGCTTTTTGATCCGCTTTGATTTCACGCTTTTGTTGAGTCTTTTTGTCTTTAAAAATCTTGGCCTGAATATTAGTAGGATTCTCTCTACCGAATAGCAGTCTACCTATATTGGCACGATGTGCGAACCATGTGAGGCACCAAATAGTGAAAGTAAGTAGGCTGATAGTCAAGTCAGGCTCTGCCATAGTCAAATTCTCGTACACGATAATTACGGTAGTGAGCAATAGAGATGCTACTGACACATATTTGAAGAACCATACATAGATGAATAAGAATACAAAAGTGATAAGTGTAACAATAGGTTGAGCCACTAGGAATACACCTAGGCATGTAGCAATACCCTTGCCACCCTTGAATCTATAAATAACGGGGAAAATATGACCCACAATAGCGGATAATCCGCACGCATACATAGCGATACGACATTCTATAGGGGTAGCACCTACCAAGAAATATCCGAGCAATGCGGCACTCACACCTTTGAGTGCGTCTAATACTAGGGTGAGGTAACCTAGCTTTGCACCAAAAGTACGGAACATATTGGTGGCACCGCTATTACCAGACCCTGTCTTGGTGATATCTACATTCTGGCGTTTGGATAATATTTTACCAAAATTGATGTTACCTATAAAATAACTAATAAGTACAAGTAGGGCTAATAGCCAATAATTCATAATTACTCCTTCGACTTTTTACGCAATAAAAGTCTAATAGGTGTTCCTTCAAAATTCTTTGCCTTGCGTAAGCAATTTTCTAAATAACGCATATAACTAAAATGCATAAGGTCAGGATTATTCATAAATAGAGCGAATGTAGGTGGGCAGGTGGACACTTGGGTAGCATAATTAATCTTGAGCCTGTGACCAGCCTTGCTAGGAGGCGGATTGGAGAATATTGCATCTTGAATAATCTCGTTGAGTAATCCTGTGGTAATACGGGTATTGGCATGCTCATAGACATACTCTACATTCTCCATAATTTTACCAAAACGAGTACCCGTGAGTGCACTCACATATACTACTACAAAATAACTCATAAATTTGAGGTCAGTCTGTAACTTTTGCTTGTACAGATTGACTGTATGTGTATCTTTCTCCACCAAATCCCATTTGTTATACACTATTATACTAGGTTTGCCCTGCTCGTGAATATATCCTAGTACTCTGGTATCCTGCTCAGTAATCTCATCGGACGCGTCCAATACATACACTACTACATCTGCTCTACGGATGGCGGATAGTGAACGCATTACGCTATATCCCTCGATAGAAGAATAATCAATCTTATTCTTACGCCTAATACCTGCTGTATCTATAATAGTATAATCCTTGGAATTGTATCTAAATGGTACATCTATACTATCTCTAGTAGTACCCGCTACTGGGCTAACTACCACACGCTCCTCGCCCAACAATCTATTGGTAATACTACTCTTACCCGCGTTAGGGCGACCTACGATAGCAATCTTGATGCGTTCGTCCTGTTCCTCAGGGGCTACACAGCGACTGAGCTTGGCTACTACGCTATCCAATACATCACCTATACCCAGTCCATGACTACAGCTCATACCGATAGGTTCGCCTATACCTAATTCGTAAAAAGGCAACAAATCATCTGCACGCAAGGTATCCATTTTGTTTACCGCTAGCACGATAGGCTTCTTGCTCTTGCGTAACAACATAGCCACATGGTGGTCATCTGGTGTGACTCCATCACGGCCATCTAGTATGAATACAACTACATCGGCCACATCTATGGCTAGCTGGGCCTGCATTAGTATGTACTTTTGCCACTCATCATCTAGGCTAGGCTCTATACCACCAGTATCCACAAGTGTCATAGCATGACCCGCCCAATCAGTATCACAGTATACCCTATCGCGGGTAACACCGGGTGTGTCCTCTACGATACTGATACGCTTGCCTACTACTCTATTAAAAAAAGATGATTTGCCGACATTGGGTTTACCCACTATTGCTACGATAGGCTTGTACATAGTATCCTCCTCTAAAAAATTTTAATAAGTAATAATAGCACAAATACATCAAATAATCAAGAATTAAGTGATTATTTTTTGAAATAAACTAAAAACAACGCCAAATGCGTCGTTTTTGGTATAATTATGAGGCGGAATCTTGGTCGCTGGAGAAATCATCTAGTAATTCTAAAAAGTTACTGATGTCAGTGAATTGTCTATAGACGGATGCAAAACGAATGTATGCCACTTGGTCTAATTCACGCAATCTGGACATTACCATTTCACCAATCAACTTGGACTCTATCTCTTGAGCTAGTGTGTTGTTTAATTCTTTTTCGATATCTTGGACCAGTGCATCAATCTGTGTGATGGCCACAGGGCGTTTTTCGCACGCACGCATTATACCTTTGCGTATTTTTTCTCTATCAAATGGTTGTCTAGAATTATCACTCTTGATCACTAGAATGGGTATGGTCTCGTATTCCTCAAAAGTGGTAAAACGCCTACCACATTTAGTACATTCTCTGCGTCTACGCACGGTCAAAAAGTCATCTGAAGTACGGCTATCTATGACCTTGCTATCCACACAACCACAAAATTTGCACTTCACAATATTACCCTCCTTTGTTTGTTACCTTTTTAGGATACTAAAAAAAAGTGGATTTGTAAAGCGAATATATCAAACTTCTTTGAAATCAGGCTCGATATATGCAGACTTTTGGTCTTGGGCCGGGTGTCCCAAGGCATTGGCAGTGTGAATACTAGGTCTAGGTTGAGATAAATCTACTAGGATGGTATCTTGACCAATCTTGCATATATGGTGATATGGTATGAATATATCCTCACGAGATTTGAATATTGAGGATAGTCCTTTGGAGCCAGGTACAATGACTCCTAGAATTTTTGCACTGGTTTCATCAAATATAAGATCTATAACATTACCCAAGCGTTTGCCATCAACAAGACTAACTACAATCTTGGTACGCAATTCACTAAAACTAATTTCCAAAAGGCACCACCTCAAATAAATAAACTAATAAGTATATATGAAAAAGTATCAAAATAGATTACAATACAAAAAGAGAGGTGTATCACCTCTCTTGACTAAAAGCACTAAAAACTATTTGTTCACAGCGTCTTTTAGAGCCTTACCTGCCTTGAATGTAGGAACTACGCTAGCAGGAATTTGAATTGCTTGCTTGGTAGCTGGGTTAACACCAGTACGAGCAGCACGCTTCTTGGCCTTGAATGAACCAAAGCCTGTGAATACAACCTCGTTACCATTTGCCAAAGCATTGGAAATCTGGTCTAGGCTAGCATTGAGAACCTTGGCAACTTCTGCCTGGGTAAATCCTGTAGCCTCTGCTACTGAAGCAATAAATTCTTGTTTGTTCATAATAATCTCCTTTTTGATAAGATTGATAGTATTTTACCATAAAAATGGAAAATAGCCAAACGATTTTGACCATTTTTTACAAATTTTTTGAAAAAAGGTGGTCAAAATAGCCCTTTTTATGAGGTTTTTTTGAATTTTTGCAAAAATAAAGGGCTTGTTTTGAATTTTATTAGATACTTTGCGGGTGCCAAAAATGGGATTTTGGTGCATGGCAGAGTGCAAATTTTGGGGTTTTGGTAAAGAGTATAAAACTTACCAAATCCGGAAATAGAGAGTGTTTCACCTCGCAAAAGGCATCTTTGGATTGTGTCAAAAAAGGCATTGAGTACTCTAGCACACATAGCGGTTGGTAATTGGGTACTATAAGATATATTACTAATGAGTTGTGTTTTGTTCATAATTTTCTCCTCAATAAGAGTATTAACA
>JAFVZD010000163.1 GCA_017508345.1 Clostridia bacterium
GTGTAAGAGATGTTACCATTAAGGGAGAGATTGATATAAGTGGCAGCAAGAACCTGAGTAACTAGCATAACGATGAGGAACGCATTCAATGCCGTGAGGGCGATTGTAATGGTTTTCTTGCTCATTATATTTTTTCTCCTTTTAATATTAAGTTGCATTTTTATTATACCAAATAAAATAAAATTTTACAAACGATTTAACAAAGATTTTTAAAAAAAATTTAAATTTTTTTGATTTGCACCAATCTTTGTAGGTGAATTGAGATGTTGATAAAACAACATTTGTTTTGAAAAAAATCACAAAATATGTGTGTTTTTAATGAAAAAACAGTGGTTTTCACTGTTTTTTTCCGTAGTAGATGTTGTAAAATCAACATCTTTGATTGTCCGATTAGTATTTGATAAAATCATTAGCTCTAATTATTGGGTTTAGCAAGTTAAGTAATCAATAATTATTTACCGCTGATTGTTTGCATAGAGGTAGGAGTAATGATTTCGTTATTTATGTCAGTTTCGGCATCAGTGGTGAGGAGGTAATCCTTTAGTGGTTCATCCAATATGCGTACTAAGTATGGGGAATGCGTGCGGATAATCTGAGCAATGGTCTGGAATTGCTCGCCCCAAACAAAGTACTGATTGATATGTGCCTCCGCTAGGTCTACTCTACCGGACTGCTGGATGTCTACCACTTGGCTAAGCAAGTCCTGAGAAGATGATACTACTTTGTCAAAATCTATGTGTATTAGATTGTTCTCATCCAGCCAAAGGGCATTGTCTACCAACATCTTATTCAATATCATTACTCGCTCTACTGCGTGGGCTTGGGATAATTTTGGTTTAGTTTTTTGGAAATTACTAACCAATTCGGTAGTAATCATTTTTTGAATAGTGAGTGTATCAAATATTCCAGCCTCTTGTAAATTGTACAAGAATGCCAACGCACCTAGGTCTGCTTTTTCTTCCTCGAGTATGGATGTGTACTTGCCGAGCAGGGATTTTTGTGGTCCAAATGTATGAGTGGTTTCGTGGCAAATTACGCTATAGTGATTGGCACTGATATCGAATAGAGGAACAAACTCAGGGGCAAGAATGTATTGGATATATGGTGGATTAGGCGAGAACCTAGTCTGTCTATTGTATACTTTCTTTCGATTACCGCCACGGATTACAGCGAGTTTGTCATCGTTAGGAAGCACCTGAGCTATAGTACATCGTCCAGCCACACATTCGCAACCAGATAGAGTCACTATATCTAGGTCGAGCACTGCGTCATTATCCTCTGCTACTCTAATGCTGGTAGATGCACTAGGAAAATTAGCACCTATGACATCAGCAATATTTTGGACACTTAACAAAAATTGTGTACCATCTGTGTTGCGTATTCCCACGCGTGCACCCAAGGAGTCCTTTGGGATAGGCTTGATACCAGCATCGTGTAACTTTTGCATAAGTGCGCTGTTATCGAATAATGACTCAGTCATAGCATCGTTATAACTCTCACGCGTTAGGGTAAAGTCCAGTGTATTGCCTTTGAGATTTGCCCACAATGTATCTGCCATACAGTCATACTCGGGATTAATCTCCACCAACGCACGAGCCTGATAGTCCAAAAATTCATTAAAACTAGTATCTGAACTACATGACATTGCTAGTCTCAATTCTTTGGCACAATTAGCAAATTCGGGGAAATATTCCACATAATCTATTGCGTGCAAAAATTCACCATCGCGTACTACCATTGTTCTATTGGACAAAATATGTGATACTTCATGAATCTTGCCCAAATCTAACATTGTGTTGAGTATATTATGGAATTCTGCAAAATCAAGGTCTGCTGGGTAAAAATTTAGCCAACCAGTGTCCTTTGCCAATGAATATAATACTACTTCATCACCATTTAGGTCGGTAAAAACAGGTGTACGCATGGATGTGTAAAATTCTAGCATTTTTTGAGAATCGCTATCGCCCTCAGTAATGCGAGATTGCAACAACTGAATAAATTCTGTAGACTTGGCGTTATCCATTCTAAAATAAGCCTTATTTATCCACTCTGCTGCACGAGTCAGGTGCATTAATGTGAGTTTGTCCGCTGGAGATAGTGATAAGTATTCTGGGCTAAATTTGTCTAGCATTTTCATATGTTTTTGAGCACTAGGCTCAGTATAGCGTGATAATATATCTTTGTTCATAATGTTTACCTCGATAAGGATATTATACCAACAAAATCACACAAAAGTCAATCAAAAAATGTTATGCCAATCAATTTTGATAATATTGTGAAAGGTGGATGCTACATGAATTAGTTGGCTACATTCTACATAGGCTAATTGGAGGTCTCCGGA
>JAFVZD010000164.1 GCA_017508345.1 Clostridia bacterium
CATCCTCTCACACAGGTTCACTTGCCGGAGATGATTCTACAGCCAATGCCCTACTCGCATCCGCTGGTGTCACCCGCGAATACTATTTGCGTGATTTATTCAATACCGCACAAGTATTTGACAAATGCCCATTACCTCGTGGCAAGAATTTGGCAATACTTACAAATGCTGGTGGCCCCGGCATTATCGCTACAGATACCGCAACCGAATACGGTATAGATATAGCCCAACTCAGCGATCAGACCAAGGCAAAATTGCGTGATGCACTACCACCACAAGCCAGTACTCGCAACCCTGTAGATATGATCGCTAGTGCCCCAGCAGAGCATTATATGACTTGTGGAGATATTCTACTATCCGCTCCCGAGGTGGATATGCTACTAGTTATTTATCTATACATTACAGGCAAGAATGACCTATTAGTCACAGCAAATCTAGAGGAACTCAAGGCAAAATACCCAGACAAACCAATAGTAGCCGTGTATATGACTACCCCAGACTTTACAGAGCGTGTACATGCCGAATTACCTAATTGTAGCATTCCTATATTCAATTTTACCGTAGATGCTATCCACGGTCTACACCGATTGATACAGAGGCAAGAATATCTCCAAAGTATCAACACCCCTACTCCTATATATACTACCCAAAAAGATAAGGTTGCTACCATACTAGAGAATGCCAAACAAAATAATATATCCATACTCAGCGTATTTGATAGTCTCAATGTATTCTCACACTACGGTCTACCCGTACCTGCATATGGTATCGCCACCAATCTTGATGAGGCCATAGCTATAGCAGACAAAATATCATATCCCGTAGTACTCAAGATATCTAGTACCAAGATTACTCACAAGACTGACATAGGTGGCGTGGTAGTAGGTATCCAGTCTAGAGAGATGCTCATAGACAAATGGACACAGTTGACCACTAGACTACATGACCAAAATGTATTCGCAGACATAGATGGCATTGTTATCATGCGTCAAATATCAGGTAGCGGTAGAGAATTGGTAGCAGGTATTGTCCAGAATAATGACAACCCACCACTAATGATGTTTGGTATGGGTGGAATATTCATAGAGGCCCTACACGAGGTTGCTTTTCGCCCTTGCCCACTCACACTCAATGATACATCTGCCCTCATCAATAGTACAAAAGCCAAGGCAATT
Source organism: Clostridia bacterium (assembly GCA_017508345.1). The sequence continues at coordinate 1,176 of JAFVZD010000164.1, forward strand.
ATGGGCAATCTACGAGGTATGCAATCTGTCGATGAGCAAGCACTATCCGAGGTACTCTTGAGGCTCAGCCAATTAGTCACTGACCATCCTAATATCGTAGAATTGGATGCCAACCCTATTATGCTAGATGGTGCTGGTAATATATTTGTAGTAGATGCTAGAATAGTTATCAAAAAATAATTAAGGAGAAATATTATGGGATTATTTAGTTTTATCAAAAGACAATTATTAGAGGTAATCGAATGGGAAGACAATACAAAGGACACTATTGTTTACCGCTTCCCTGTCCAAAAACGCGAAGAAATTATGAATAGTAGTACTCTTATTGTCCACCCAGGACAATGTGCAATATTCGTACACAAAGGTCAAGTAGCCGATGTCTTTGCTCCCGGCACATACAAACTAGCTACCGAGAATATTCCATTCCTAACCAAAATGTTATCTCTGCCTACTGGTTTCAATAGCCCAATCAAGGCAGATGTATATTTTGTGAATACCAAACAATTCACTGGTCAAAAATGGGGTACACAGAATCCTATCATGATGCGTGATAGCGATTTCGGCAACATCAGGCTTCGCGGTTTTGGTGTATTCGCATTCAAGGTGGATGACCCAAAACGCTTTATGCAAGAGGTGTTTTCTACCAACGCTATTTATACCACTAGAGATATCATAGAGCACTGCAAACCTATCTTGATCCAAGGCATATCAGATGCAATAGCAGAGAGCCAGATAAATGCACTAGACCTCGCTGCCAACTATCGCGAATTTAGCCAAAATATAGTATCAGTTACCACAGACGAATTCAAAAATCTAGGACTCAAACTTACCTCTTTTGTTATAGAAAATCTGTCTCTGCCTACCGAGGTAGAGAATGCTCTAGATGAGCGAACCAAAATGGGCGTACTAGAGGACAAAATGGGTACCTATACCCAGTACCAGGCAGCCAACGCAATGCGTGACGCAGCCAACAATCCTAGTGATGGCAATATGGCAGGTATTGGTGTAGGTTTGGGTGCAGGTGCCACATTAGGTCAAGTATTCGCTAATAGTATCAATACCCAAAACCAACCAAAAGACCTAGCCCACAATACCCAGACCTGCCCAAAATGCAATACCACTATTCCTCACAACAAAAAATTCTGTCCAGAATGCGGTGAAAAATTGGGTAATACTTGTCCAAAATGCGGTGCCAGTGTCAAAAAGAACAACAAGTTTTGTCCAGAATGCGGTGAAA
>JAFVZD010000165.1 GCA_017508345.1 Clostridia bacterium
ACATAATCTGCTTCTTCTGAAACTTCATCGCTGATATATACCAGATTTGGATACTCCATTCCACCTTGCAAAAAATTAGTTTTTACCACATTCAATACCGCATATGGATACACACCAATCATTGCATTGAATGTCCTCAAGGCATCCACGCATGTCGCTAGATTACTATCACTATTGTCATCATCATAGTAATAATAATTTACTACTGTTTCCCCCTCTATCTTTGTCTTTACCTCAAATTTGTCCGACAATACCATAGCAAAATCTCTAACAGCCTTGGCCTCATACTCACTAGTCTTTGTTTCCCCCTGTATGCTCTCACTCACTAGATTTCCCGTACTAGCTAATACCAACTCGTTTGGATAAGTAATACTCACATCATAATTTGCTATATCACTATAGAATGGATCACCATTAGTACTATATCCATCTTTTACAAATTCTTCATTATCAAATACGCATGCTATAGGATACCAGTTGCCTAGATTCAAGGCATTTTCTCCATATCCAAATCTATGATTGACATTAGGTATTTTTAGATCAAAAATTATCTCTATCCCTACATCACTATTCGCTCTCAATTTATTCTCTAATGGCACCACCAATATATTACTGTCCTCTCCACCTATCTGGTGTTTTACTTCTTTGTCATTCACTGATACCTTGTTAATACTGATGTTCCCTTCACTAAATCCGTTAGGATACGCTTGACTAAATTGCGTAGTACTCACCGCCTTGTATACACTAGCCTTTTCACTAAAAGCATTAGGGTACAAATGAAAACATACCTCACTCAATTCATAGCCAGTGTTGTTTACATATCTCACATTTTGTGTCGCATTCATAGTCTTGTTTGCATAATTCAGATTAGCATCAATCTCATAAATACTGACATTTCTGCTATATGCCTCAATCATTCCCAAATTATTACATCCAGACAGCATACCCATACTCAAGATTATTGCACACAAAACACTCAACACAGCACCCAATTTCATATATCAAACCTCATTGTTTTTTATATTCTATGTCACTCTACCAATCATTAGACCAATATTTTTTAAAATCTATACCAAAATTTTGCCTCAATTCTATTGTCTAAATTGCAATTCTTTGGTACAATATATAATATATTCTAGCGAGGAGGCAATATGGCATTTTGTAAATTCAGTCCAGACTATACCGAAAAGTCCTATACCATCATAGACAACTTGTTTTTTAGTAGATATATGCCATCCACTCCTCCCGAAATTTGCAATATCTACCTATATGGCTTGTACCTTTGCTCAAATAAAGATACAGATGCTATGGACCTAGAGACATTTAGTTCCTCATTGGGTGTCACTACTGCAGAGATTGTATCTGCATACGAATACTGGCAAGAATTAGACCTAGTTCGCATACTATCTCGTGACCCATTTGAGATACAATACCTGCCTATCAAGAATGTTACACGCGCCACACGCAAATTTAGTGTTGGCAAGTACGATGACTTTAATCGCCAACTCCAGGATATTTTCCCTAATAGGCAAATTACTCCAAATGAATTTGATGAATACTATGCCCTACTAGAGGGCTTCACACTGACCGACGGTAGACGCATCGAGCCCAATGCGTTATTGGCAATAGTCAAGTATTGTGTCAACCTACGCGGTGACAAGATTAATTACAAATACATTATCCCTGTGGCTAGGAATTGGGCCAATGATGGTATCATCACTCTGGATAGTATTGAGAATCATATTGCATCACTCTCTCAATCCAGTCAAAATATGCGTGAGGTACTCACAGCCCTCGGTATTAGACGCACCGCAGGAGTCAGCGATCACCAATTATATCACAAATGGACCCACGACTTGGGGTTTGAGCCTAGCACAATACTAGAGATAGCACACTATCACCGTGGCAAGACTATTGAGCTATTTGACTCCATACTCCATACTTATTATAGCAACCACCTTTTCACCCTATCCGATGTCACCAACTTTGAGCAAAACAAAGACAATCTCTACAAACTAGCCAAATTGATCAACAAAAATATCGGCGTATATTATGAGTCCCTAGAAAACGAAATCAATACATATATCACACCATGGCTCAACCTTGGATTTACACCAGATAGTTTGAATACAATATCCAAGTACTGCTTCCAGCACAATTATCGTACTCTCAACCAGCTGGCTGAGTTTATAGACAAATTACACCACTTGGGCATTATCAATACCCAAGCATTCGAGCAATACATATTCAATATGTCCAAGATTGATAACACTATTACCGAGATACTCCACGCATGTGGACTCAGGCGTAGTGTCAATAATGTAGACCGCGAATTATATTCCCGCTGGACCACAGTTTGGAATATGCCACTAGATGTCATACTATATGCCGCCAGTCTAAGCATTGACAAGGCTTCCCCTCTATCCTATGTATCCAAGGTTTTAGCCAACTGGCATACCGCCAATATCCATACGCTAGAGAGTGCCCGCAAACATTCCAATAATTCTACTAGCGACTCCGCTACTCGACTCAACCAACGCGACTACTCCCAAAACGATTGGGATAACCTATTCGATAACATCCAACAAATAGAAATCTAACGAGGAAAAAATGAAAAAAACAGAGATTATTATCAACGAATTAGAAAAAATGAAGACTGCCCGCCTAGAGGCTCAATTGCGTGCCGAAAAAAATCTACAACACGCTAGAAAAAACAAAACTTTTTTAAAATACGAAAAAGAAATGCGCCAAATCCAAATGGAAATCAGCAAACTCCCTGCCAACGACGAACGCGTCAAAGAATTGTATTTCAAACTAAAAACAATCCAGGATAGTTGCTCCACCGCACTCAAATCTATCGGTATGTCCTACCGCGACACTACCCCACAATATCAATGTAAAATCTGCAACGATATTGGTATCATTAATGGTAAAAAATGTCAATGTCTACTCAAGCGTGTCCAAGACGAATTAGTCGCTCGCTCCGGTATCGCTAGTTTTAGTGGCCACACTTTTCACGATGTCAATCCAGCATACCTCACAGCCAATGCCGACCTAAATAAAGCATACAAAGTCGCTCGCGCATATATCAATGATTTCCCTAATTTTCAATACAAAAACTTAGTTTTTTGTGGTGAGGTAGGTACTGGCAAAACATTTCTACTAGAATGTATCGCCAACGAACTTATCAAACGCACATTTTATGTAGTTTTTGTCACCTCTTTTGACCTCAATAATATAGTTATCCGCTCTATGAGTGTTCCTTTTGCCGAACGCGAAGATGTACTAGACCCGCTACTAGAATGCGACCTGCTGATTATAGATGACCTAGGTAGCGAAGCTGTTATGAAAAATGTATCAATCAATAATCTATATACCATCATCAATCAACGCCAACGCAACAACCTATGCACCATAATTAGCACCAACCTCACTCCTTCCGCTATCCAAGAGCGTTATGGTGACCGCCTAGTTTCTCGTATTTTTAATCGCGAAAACACCCTAGCCATACGTTTTTCCGGCAAAGACCTCCGCATACAATAAAAACCAAAAAAGATGCCTCAGCATCTTTTTTTCTACACATATGCCAGATATCTACCGCAATAAGTATAATTCATACAGTTACTATTGTAATTAGGTAACGAATAACATCCACCAAACATCCCACTACCACTAGTCACACTCGCAGTACTCCACCCGCTACCTAC
>JAFVZD010000166.1 GCA_017508345.1 Clostridia bacterium
AATGGAACATATCCAAAAAGAAAAAGGCTAAGGATGAGATAATCGTAACTAGCGAGATACCTGAGGATAGCGAAGACATCTTGACTATGCCGGACAATGTAATTGAGGAGGGATTGATTACCAAGCCTGATGTAGTGGATACTCCTATCACATTGAGTACTAGTGAGAGTATGTTACCATTCACTGCCCCTATGGAGGATGCCAATTATGCAGAGGCTGAGATGCTCAACAAATTGGAGGCAGAGAGTGAGCAGTGTCAAGCAGAACAGGACGAGCCTATGATAGAAGCATTGAATGAAAGTTTGGCATTGGAGATGGAGTCTAGCAGTGAAGAATTGATGGATATACTCAAGGATTTGGAGAGTATTGAGGTTAGCCCGGATAGTACGCGGACTGAGGCTGTATTGGATATAGAGGATGTGGATATGGCTAAGGCTAGACGCAAGCAAGCATTAGACCAGATATTGTCTAGTGGCAATAGTAATAGACATCATACTCTAACCAAAGAGGATATGCACAATATTTTTAGCCAACAAGAAGTGGCTAAGCAAAAATCTATGACTCCTACAGAGCGTGTGAATAGCATATTCGGAAAGAATACAAAGGTGGATGATTCCGCACAAAAGCCTACCCCAACACAATGTGTACACAATGTATTTGGCAGAGAGGAGAAGCGACAAACGCAAAATGAAGTGCCTACTAGAGATAGTATGAGAGAGATGCTGAGTAGCCAAAAGAAAAAATCAAATTATAGCGTACCTACAAAAGATGATTTATTCAAAACAATTACAGACAAAGATAGATAGTGCGATACAGATAGTTACATATGTAATATTGTATTACAAGCAAAAACAGCCCAAATAAAGGGGCTGTTTTTTATTTTTCTCTACCTCTATATATTGGCTGGACATCTTGTGGGCTTGGTGCTGGTTCTTTTTGTTTAGGCTTGTGTCTAATACGCTTGTACTCACCTCTATCTAGTTTGTATTTTTCTAGAATATCGATATCCACATCAGGGGCAACTTTATCGTCGGGTTTCTTTTTCCTTTTTGGAATTCTATACTTATCTGGTTTTGGTACAGATGGTTTTTTACCCTTGCTGACTTTTTTCTTAGGAGGATATTTTTCGCCTTTTGTTACATTTTTTGGGAAATCGTTATCAAAATTTATCTTTTTGATAGGAGCCTCTGTTTGCAAAAGAATTTGAATTTCGGTAGAATTGGATACAGTCTTGTTGATCTCATCTACTTTGTTTAGATAAGTAGTATTGGCCTCTGCCATTTTTTGATTGTACTCTGCATTTTCTTTTATCTTTTCGCCAGCAGGGCCATCTAATATGCTATTGAGCAAATCGTTGAGTGCCTTGTATTTGCGTTGAGTGTTATTCACAAAATACTTTTCAATCTTGGCGCGTTCTTTGTTGAATTCTGCCAATATTACGGTACCCTCAGGCAATTCGTTGAGTATTTGAATGCGTTTGTTAAAATATGCCTCGTCTAGTGCCTCATAGAGGTCGATACTCATATCCGCCACTGCCTTTAGGTATTTGAGGCGTAGTGAAATATAGTCGGTAGCTACATATTTTCTACCGCCATCAGGCTCGCCATCATCTTGGTCTATATTAAATGCACTAGCTACCCAATCATAGAATACATCGCTATATATGTACTCATAAGTAGCAATTGTGGTAGTCTTGGTATCTACAATGTAGCCGTTGGTGTAGGATATCTCCTCTAACAACTGCAAATAGCAATATGCTTCGCCATTATCTTTTTGGACAGGAGGTGTCACACAAAAGTTGAATGTGATGTCGCCTATCTTGGATTGCACATAGGTACCAAACTTGTCTTTGCGTACAAAGCGCTTTGGCATATGTGCCAATTCTTTGATAATGTCCTCTGATATAGAATACTTGCCGAATATATCATAATCACCTAGCAAACCATTGTATATTACATCGGTAATATGGGTGGCCTGCTGTTGGGTAATCTCTGGGATATTGGTAATCACACCCTCGTCACTATCCTCACGCTCGTAGTCTTGGTCATCATCCTCATTGGTAGTATCAGTTTGCACCACATCATCAGATGTTGACTCCTCTGTGTTGTCATCAAGATTCACAGCATTATCAACAGGTTGCTCGGATAGAGCTAAGGTATCTGACTCTACTGGTATAGTATCCTCTACTGTATTATCTACCAATTCTGCTTGTGTTTGGTTAGACATAATACGATTTCCTCCTAGTTGGTTTTTTAAATAAAAAAGGCATTAGCCTCATACCATCATACTGGCCATGCCGTTTGAATTCTCTAGCTCCTCAGATGCTTCCTCTACCAGAGTATTAGGTAACATTGCATGTAATACTTGTGTTGCTTGCAATTTTTTGAGAGTCCTGAGACCTACTAGCTCTGCTCTCTCCTCTGGTGTCATACCTTGGATATCATCATAGATAGTAGATACGCTACGACCTAGTATTGATGCTACCTCTATAGCATAATCAACCTTTTGTTGAGTAGTACCTTTGTCTAGTATTAGTGACTCCATACTCTCCGCGGTGTCAGCATCTACTACTCCACCTAGATTACGCAAGTCTATCGCTGTATCCAATGTACGAGATACATCGCCATCGCTCACAGCCTGTTGTACTGCAATAGTGTCCTCCGCAATTTTTGCTCTAGCATCCGCAGCATCACATTGTATTGCATAAAAATCAATATCATTTGTTTGTGTCTTTGCCATAGTTATTCGCCTCCAGTTTGATATTTATCATATTATATTGCAATTGTACCCTATTTGTCAACTAATATGTGCTAAATATAATAAATAAAAATTTTTGTAAAAATTATGTACTATTCTACAAAAATGTGCTATAATGATAGTTGCAAAAAAGATAAGTAAAAGGAATGTGAATGTAAGATATAGAGAATTTGTCATATTGCATACACGAGAATGGCAAGAGTGTGTGTATCTTGAATAACATCAATCTACATATTGATGCGGGGACTACACTAGTGATAACTGGTCCTAATGGTAGTGGTAAATCCACTTTGGCAAAACTGATAATGGGTATACTCAAGCCTACTAGCGGTAAGATTATATACAAAGGTCTAGATATTACCAATATGGGCATCACGGATAGAGCCAGATTGGGGATTGCTTATGCTTTCCAGCAACCAGTGAGATTCAAGGGTGTGACTGCCAAAAATCTAATGAGTACTGCTCTACAGAATAATGCTAGCATCAACAACACTTGCGAGGTACTCAGCAATGTGGGGCTATGTGCTAGAGATTATCTGGATAGAGAATTGGACAATAGGCTATCTGGTGGTGAATTAAAACGCATTGAGTTGGCTAGCGTACTCGCACGCGATGCTGACCTAAATATATTTGACGAACCTGAGGCCGGCATAGATATATGGAGTTTTGGCGGATTGATTGAGATATTTAGCAATGCGACCAAGGCGGACAAAATAAATATAATAATCAGTCACCAAGAGAGATTATTCGATGTAGCCAATATGATGGCGTATATGCGTGGAGGCCAGATAGTAGAGGCGGGAGCGAGAGAGGATGTATTACCTATTATTAGGAATAATGTGTGCAAAAAATTAGCCAAGGAGGATAACTAATGCAGAGTCAAGACAAAGAATTGTTGAGCATAGTTGCGGATATGCATAGTGTACCTCGCGGAGCATACAATATTCGCAAGAATGGTAAGGTATTGAGTAGAGATACTACTGCCAATATTGATATTACTACCAAGTTGGACAAGCCGGG
>JAFVZD010000167.1 GCA_017508345.1 Clostridia bacterium
ATGGCAACGACTACGTTGCGATGGCGCTGGATGCCGGTGCGCCCTATGCGGTGGCCGAGCGGATTGCTGACGGCGTCGACCCTGAGCGGGTCTGGACGGTTCCGGATACTGCCACTATTTAGCGGGGTTATCTTGTATTGTCTGAGTTCTCTAATGTGTGGATAAATAATATCTCGGCACAATTTCCTCTCCACGGCTTCACCCGCTACATTATAATGCATTTCTTCATTGAATACTTGCATAGCACCTTTGTTTATCATATAACTCTCGTGCTGGAATAGATGATTCTTGTATGCTTTGGCAGAATATGAGGTCACATACTCACTCAAAAATATATTATCATCAACACTAGTAGGGGAGTAGCGTGAATACAATACGTAATCCTTGCTAAATGCAAAAAATGTCTTGCCTAAGTATTTGCTATCAATTAGCTCACACCCCTTAGGTACTTTGTAATATCCTTTCTTGGCGTGTCTGAATTTCGCAATCTCAGCACCTACACCATTAGGTGGCATATCCAACAAAATCTCCCCCGTGCAGTTACCGCAAATTTGCACATCGCCATTCATTCCATTAGATGTGTCTATCATTATATTAATAATAGCGTCATAATGCTGGTTACCGTGGATATACAAAGCGGGTATATCCACAAAAACATCCTTATCATATTTTGTTATCTCCACCTCGGAATTGGTAGGGATAATAAAATTATTGAAACGTTTGGTAAAATATTCCATTTGATTGAGTTTGGAGTATGCTTGCTTTACCATATAAAAATATTGTGGCTCACAAAGTCGCATCTTGACTAATAAGTCAACAATCTCAATGTTGTCTTGCATAAAGGGTCGCCTCCTTGACTTTGACTAAATTATACCATATTTCTACATTTTTTTCAATAAAAATCACACATTTTTTGTGTATTCTAAATACTTTTTTCCACACATACACTATTATGACTATACAATAGAGGTGAGTAGTGTTTCTAAGAGATTGGATAGACAGACTAAAACTGGATTATACTGGGATAATGAATGGGGTGCGTATATTGAATATAAATAACGTGGCTCTAATCATTGATGCCAAACTATCCATATCCACATATACCACAACCCAAATAATTTTACGCCACAAAAAGCAGGCAATCTTTGTGTATGGGCAAAATTTGCGTATCACAGACTTTGACAATACCCAAACAATCATACGTGGCAACATCACTTGTGTGAGTAGTAGTGAGGTGGTGCTATGCTAAAACGTAAAAAATCTGGTTATGTTTTGATTAATATTTCTGGACTAAACCTCAATAGAGTACTCAATGAAATTGTTCAGCACTTTGGTACTATTACTAATATCAATAAAGTAGACAATAGTAATATCCAATTTTGCATACCTGCAAACAAAGTACAATATTTAATTGCTAAATACAATAATTCGTGCTATACTATTAGTGTAGTGAGGTCTTATCACACCTTTGATATAATGGATTGGTTATTTTGCCGTTTTGGTCTAGTGCTGGGTGTTATGCTGATGACTACCATACTATTTGTACTCAATTTGTTTTGCCTAGGATACCATATAAATTGTGAAGATACTTCCACCAAGGCAAGCATCCAAGAGTATCTACATAGCCAAAAGGTTATTGGCTCTCTAATTTCCAATATGGATTACGCTGATTTGGAGGCCAACTTACTCAACCAATTTGATACAATTAGTCTAGTAGATATTTCTAGACGTGGTGTTTATTTGATAATTAATGTCACTATGGCAGTGCCACCCAATCCACCACTAGACAAGAGTAATGCGGAAATAGTGGCATTGCACGATGGTATCATTACACGTATGCATTTGGTGTCTGGTACTGCCTTGGTAAGTGTAGGCGATGTGGTACACAAAGGGCAAGTATTGATTACTAATAGCTATACCGATATGTTTGACAACGTTGTGCCTTGCGAGGCAAGAGGCACTGTCTTTGCCAAACACTGGTATTCTGCGACCGTGGATTACCCAATCCATACCATAGAGTATACCCGTAGCGGTGAGTATTTGATAGAAAAAAGTATCACGGGTGTGGGTGTCAATATACCAATTACCACACTTGATGACATCCCACCACATTGCGAGGTAGAGCATACTTACACCTACCTAACCCACAATCTAGGAATACCGTTACAATTGCAGACAACCTACTATTATTTATTAGACCAAGTATCTGTGGACCACGATTTTGAGGCGGACAAAGAGGCAGTCATATACGAGGCTCGTGAACTAGTGCGTGCTGAATGTAACGAAAATGATGTGGTAGACCAAAAATATACTATTGCCTTGGTAGGTGATGTGTATTTTGTCACATATTATATGTGCGTAGAAATTCAAATTACTGAGGAGTAAATTATGCAAATAATTCTGGATAACCAAACCGGGCTACAACAACCGGATATCAATAAATTGCAAAGAGTGGGTGAATATATTTTGACTCAACAACAACATCCCACCGACATTATTAGTGTAGGTGTATTTATAGTAGATAGTG
>JAFVZD010000168.1 GCA_017508345.1 Clostridia bacterium
CGTTATACAGGTGGTACCGTACTCCACTTGTATTTGGGTGAAAAAGTATCCGACAAGGAAACTTGCAAAAAACTCATTCAAAAGATTTTCAACAACAACAAAATGCCATACATCAGTATCACTCCAACATTCAGTGTTTGTCCAGAACATGGATATATCTCAGGTGAGCATTTTGAATGTCCTACTTGTGGCGCTCGTTGTGAGGTATGGACCAGAGTAGTAGGTTATTATCGTTGCGTAAAAGACTTTAATAAGTCCAAGCAAGAGGAATATCATTCTCGCAAAGTATATGTACTACGCCCAGAAGAATTTATGGATGCCCTAGAGTTGGCACAATTCCAAAAAGAACAAAACGATAAGAGTCAAAAGAATTAATGAAAATAGAAAAATACATTCCTACTTCGCTAATTGATTATCCCCAACATATCGCTACTGTTGTCTTTACTATTGGTTGTAATTGGGATTGTTGGTATTGCCAAAATCGCCCCTTGTTATCACAAAATGAACCCAGTACTACCATTGCAGAATTCTTTGATTTCCTTCGCTCCCGCCAACAATGGCTAGACGGAGTGGTAGTATGTGGTGGAGAGCCTACACTGCACCCAGACTTGTTTGATTTTATCAAGGATATCAAGTCATTGGGTTATGATGTCAAGCTAGATACCAATGGCTCACATCCCGAGGTTATATCTAGGTTGTTGGAGGCAAATTTATTGGATTATATCGCTATGGATATCAAGGCACCTTTGTCTCGTTATGACTGCATTTGCGGGAGAAAAGTGGATATAGAGGCGATCCAACAATCTATCCATATTATCAAGAATTCCAACATAGACTACGAATTCCGTACTACCGTTAGTCCCGACCTGGGTGTATCAGATTTGTTGGATATAGCCAAACTCATCCAAGGTGCTCGCATCTATTATCTACAACAGTACATTCCAATCAATAATTCTTGCCCGCCAGCACATCCGCTAAATGTTCTCCAAGATGCTGTAGATAAATGTAATGACATTACCTTTACCAAATTACGCTAAACAAAACACCCTAGATTATCCCTCTAGGGTGTTTTAGTGTATATTAATTGCCTCAAATCTATTGCAAATATTTTATTTTTTTAGTATAATAACAAAAATACTATACACTAATCAATTAGTGGGAATGAGGTTCAATGTTAAAAAATAATATTACAATATTTTGCGTATTAGATAATTATGGTACTACAGTTGCCAAAATGCTTAGTGATAAACTAGGTATGTATTACGCTGATATTTTGGATATGTTTGAATACGAATTAATTGACACAAAACATATTATCAATTCACTGGGAGAAGAGCAAGGTCAAAAATATATCCAAGACACCGAACACAGAGTAATCAAGAATGTCAGCAACTTTGATAATACACTTATCAATATCCGTCCCGATAAATTGTTTGAAGAAGACAATCTCGCTAGTATCAGCAAACATAGCTACATTATATACGCCCAAATATCACCAAAGTTTTTTGACAAACGCTCCAAACGCAGTGGTGACATCCTTTCTGATGCATACAAAGGCAATGCCTTTGCTCAAAAAGACAAATGTTTTGTGCACAAGAGTGATATAGTGGTGAATTGTAGTACACTAAAAGAAAGCAAGGCAGCCAAAAAAATTATGGCAGAAATCACAAAATTCTTTCGTACTAGGACAAAATTAGGCACAAATTAAAAAAAATAATAACAAACTATCGTTTTTTGTTTGTTATTTTTTAATTTTTTTAGTACAATAATATATGTAAATATACTTTTTGATAAATTTATAAATAAAATAGGAGAAATTTATGGATACAATCAACAAAGCAGTCAATACAATTCGCAAATTAGGATTACAAATGGTACAATCTGCTGAGAGCGGACACACAGGCATAATCTTGGGAGCCAGCCCATTAATATACTCAATTTATCAAGTTGCCAAGGTAAACCCAAAGGAACCTAATTGGATTAATCGTGATAGAGTAATTTTATCTAGCGGACATGGTAGTGCTATGCTATATGCTACATTGCACTTAATGGGATACCCAATCACTATTGATGACTTGCGTGACTTTAGACGACTAGGCAGTATTACACCTGGACACCCAGAGACATTTGTGACACCTGGCGTAGATTGCTCTACTGGTGCATTAGGTCAAGGCTTTGCTAATGCTGTAGGTTTTGCTATTGCGGAGAAACATCTATCTGCAAAATACAACAAGCCTAATATGCCTCTCATTGATCATTATACCTATGTGCTTTGTGGTGATGGTGACCTCATGGAGGGGGTGAGTTATGAATCTGCCTCTATCGCCGGCAAACACCAACTCAACAAATTAATAGTACTGTATGATAGCAACCAAATTACTCTAGATGGCACAGTGGATACTGTATCCATAGAAGATATACATATGCGCTTTTTGGCAATGGGCTGGAATGTATTGGAGGTAGATAATCAACCTACCAACATTATCAACTGCATAAACTCAGCAAAGTCCACAGATAATACCAAGCCTACACTGATTATATGTAATACCATTATTGGACAAGGTTCACAATATGCGGGATCAAACAAATCTCATGGCAATCCATTTACTAACAGTGAAATAGATGATATAATAGCACAATTCAATCTAAATCCCGACCCATTCAAGTGTACATTGGATGTACACAAACATTTTTATGATACCGCTCAGCGTGGCATTGAGGAATACAATCAATGGGTGTCCATCCACAATGCCTATCTCAAAAAATACAAAACCCTGTACAATAGTTTATTCGGCGACAAGTCTAGGGTAGTAGCCGATGCTATTGCTACCACAAAGTGGAAAGAGGACACTATCAGCACCCGTGAGGCAGGTCATAGAGTACTCAACGAGGTAGCTAAGCGTTACCCAAATATATTAGGTGGTACAGCAGACCTATCCAGTAGTACTATGGCATATATCAAGGATGAGGGTAATTTTTTACCCGACAACTTGTTAGCTCGCAATATAGCATTCGGTGTCCGCGAGCATGCAATGAGTGCAATATGTAATGGTATAGCATTACACGGTGGAATACGCAGTTTTGCATCCACATTCTTGATATTTAGCGATTATATGCGCTATTCAATGCGTATGAGTGCATTAATGGATATACCTGTACTATATATACTCACTCACGATAGTATTGCTGTAGGGCAGGATGGTCCTACCCATGAGCCAGTAGAACAAATTGAGAGCCTCAGACTAATCCCAAATATGATGGTTTTTCGTCCTGCTGACCCTAGCGAAACAGTAGGTGCTATGCAATATTATTTAGAGCACGAGAGCCCAGTCACATTAGCATTGTCTAGACAAAAACTCCCTGTCCTCAGGAATAGTTCTAATGTGGGTACTACCCGTGGTGGATATATTATATCTATGGAGCCAGACAAGGAACTGAATGCGATAATCATCGCATCTGGTAGTGAGGTGGATATTGCACTCCGTACCCAAAAATTATTGCACAAAGAAGGCTATAGTGTGCGTGTAGTGAGTATGCCATGCCGTCAATTATTCAACAAACAATCAGAGAATTATCAAGAAAGTGTTTTGCCCGGCTATTTCCCTAGCAAAATTGCAATAGAGGCGGGTGTGACTAATGGTTGGTATGACATTGTAGGTAGATTTGGAGAAGTGGTAGGTGTCAATACCTTTGGTGAGAGTGGTACTCAGTCAGAACTATTTGATTTGTTTGGTCTAACCGTTACCAATCTACATACTAGAGTCAAGGCATTAATCAAACGCAACAAGACCAAGAATATAGATATATGATACAAATGACCCTCGTGGTCATTTTTTTGTTTAATAAATTTGTTTTTGGGTTATACTTGCAGAGTGGAGGAGTATATTATGCGAAAACCTATTCTAAATTTGGAAGATATCAAGGCTGAAATAATCAAACTCAAAGGCAAGGATGTGAGTATGTCTGTTAATCGTGGTAGAAACAAATTTATCCACTACGATGCTGTACTAGAGGATATATACAATAGTGTGTTTGTAGTGAAATTACACAATACAGAAAAAGAGGAAAAATTGTCCTATAGTTTTAGTGCCGTTCTCTGCGGTGATGTCAAGATTGCTGGCAAAAAATAATTTTTAGTAATATTTGATAATCTTTGGCCATACAATAGTCGTAATTAAGGTTAGGAGGATTGCGGTATGGCTTTTCAACCAGTGATAAATGAGATAAATTCAAAATATACAAAAAGATTAGATTGTAGTACTATGCTTATCAAAATCACCATTAATTGCCCTGACAAAAGTATTGGGCAGGTGCTGTCCGTTGGTGCCAAACCTAGCGTTATCAATGTACTCCCTGCATCAGGTAGTATTATGATAGAGGGTAAGGCATTAGCCAAGGCAATTGTGATTGACAAATCCAACAATTACCATAGCATAGAGGAGACTATTACATTTAGTCATCCTATTATCAACAATTTAATTACGCCAGATAGCTCAGTTTTTGCTAGCCTCAATGTCCTCAATTCTACCAATATTCAGGCTAGCGAACACCATGTATCATTTGACCTAAGTATTCAGGCAAATTTATTTTGTGTGGTCGACCAAAATATCCGTACTATACAGAGTGTAGACAAATTAGCTTATCAGCGTACTACATCTATACCTTACTCGGATTTGGTGCATTTTGGTAGGGATTCATTTGAGTTGAGTAACGAAGTAGAGTTGCCTAGTAATATTGGTGAAGTAGTGCAGGCTCAGAGTGATACTCTGCTACTAGATACCCAGACAGGAGAGGGTATAGTAACACTCACTGGCAAGATTATTACCACACTAATGTATTTGACTAATGAGGATATGCCTAGACTCAAATCTCAAAAATACAACATTAATTTTACCCAAGAGATATCCGCTACCAGTGTGAGTACATTGGATTATGCTAGTGCTATGCTCCAAGATTGTGGTACGACATTTGAGATACAAGGCGAACTCAGTAGTGCCAAAGGTGTGTTGATACTCAAGAATACTTATAATGTTTTGTGTTTTGCTACTACTATGCGTGCTACCGATGTTGTATACGATGCTTTTTGTCCCAAATATGAATTGTTGACTACATCCAATACTTTTGATATTCAAAAAAGCATTTTCACACAAACATTTAGTGAAAAAATAGATGGTAATATAATACTATCCAACGACAGTGCCAAGATTGATAGAGTATTGGCTACTATGTCAAATATAGTAGATTATCAAATTATCCAGAATGATGTAATCACATTCCAAGGTGTATTATATACCAATGTAATCTATGCCCTAGATGATGAATCATCCTCCATTGGCTCCGTATTGGCAGAGATACCATTCAGCATTCCGCTAAATATTGCCGACATCAAATCAACAGACCAAATATCTGCAAATGTGATTGTCACTGATATCGAGGCACGCAACAAACGCTCATTAGAGATAGATATAATTGCGGATATAAGTATTGCGGTAAGTGTAACAAATTGTGATGTAGGTGTGGCAATATCCAATATTGAGTTGGGTGAGCCATTACCTAGTACACACCCTCCTATGGGAATATACTATATAGAAAATGCTAATTCTGAATGGGACATAGCCAAAACTCTACGCGTATCCCCAGAATTAATCTTATCCCAAAATCCTGACCTGATTTTTCCTATCACGCAACCTACCCAAATCATACTATATCGAGGCAGAGTATCCAAATAGTTTACTTTTCACAAAAAGTGCATTTTTGCACTTTTTTTGTTTTTTATGTTTAGATTTTTGAATATTTGTAATAATTCAATTAGTTTTGGAGGCAATTTATGGACCATAAATATATTCTAACTATTTTACTAGCAGTAGCAATTTTTAGTAGCATTCTTTTTTTGCCCGCTCCCAATACTCACCCTACATTGGAGGCCGAGGATTACTTCCGTATGCACATCCGTGCCAATTCTAATAGCCAAGTAGATCAAAATATCAAATACTCTGTCCGTGACAGTGTTGTAGAGACACTGACTCCTATATTGAGTAATGTGGAGAGCAAGGCACAAGCGATGTCACTACTAGAGCAAAATTTATACCTCGTAGAGGATACCGCCAATCAAGTGTTGAGCAAAGCCGGATTTGATTATAGCGCTAGTGCTAGTATCCACACAGAATTGTTTCCTACACGCACATATGATAATGTGACATTGGTTAGTGGTGTCTATGATAGCCTAATAATCAATCTAGGAACAGGCAAGGGAGATAACTGGTGGTGTGTAGTATATCCACCATTATGCTTTGTAGGGACGGATAACCAAAATTCCAATATCATATATCGCAGTAGATTATTAGAAATCATCAATAACTTTTATGGAGGATAATTCAGAATGACAAAAAAACCAATAAAAATCCTAGGATTATGTATTTGCATACTTTTTACCTTATTTATAGGTATCGCAGGTATAGTAGTGCCCGAATACCAAACACAAGAAATTACCATCCAAACAGGACTAACCACATCCCAAATCAAGACAGTACAAACCAAACTCAAGAACTGGGGATATTACAAGGGCAGTGTAGATGGTATTTATGGTTCACAGACCAAGGCCGCAGTCAAATATTTTCAACGCAACAACGGACTGACTGTGGACGGTATTGTAGGCACCCAAACAGCCAAAGCCTTGGGGATGAATTTGTCTACCCAAAATAATGGTGACCTCTACAATCTGGCTAAATGTATCCACGCTGAGGCTAGGGGAGAGCCATACACTGGTCAAGTAGCAGTAGGTGCGGTAATACTCAATCGTGTGGCTAGTTCAAAATTCCCTAATACCATTTATGGCGTGATTTATCAACCATACGCTTTTACTTGCGTAGCTGATGGACAAATCAATCTAGAACCTAATCAAACCGCATATAATGCGGCAAGAGATGCCTTGAATGGTTGGGACCCAACATATGGAGCATTGTATTATTACAATCCTAATACCGCAACTAGCTCGTGGATTTGGTCACGAAAAGTAGTTGTTAGTATTGGTAAACACAATTTTGCTGTATAATGAGGAGGTAATTATGCGTAAATCAAATAAAATACTTATTACATCTCTTGCTATACTTTTGTCCGGCGCTCTTGTATTATGTGCTGTTTCTTGGGCAAATTCCGTAAATGCACTAGGCGAGTATAGGAATCAACTGAATTATGTATATAGACAAAATTTTTATGAACTAACGGATAATATCAATGACATAGAAACCAATCTGGGTAAAGTAAGCGTATCTACAAATAACTCTGACCTCAGTCGTTATATGTCCAATATTGCTAGTGCCAGTTCTTCTGCACAATCCAATATTACCGAGTTGCCTATTGACCACAACACCATTGATAATACCATTACTTTTATCAATCAACTGAATGGTTATGTATATACCTTACAGACAAAATTATCTACGGGCGAGGGGCTAACATTGGATGATTACGACCAAATCGAATCCCTACATTCATCTAGTGAAGATATCAAATACGAACTAAACAAACTATCTGTACTAATTAGTAGCGGAGATTACGAAATTATTGATAATATTCAAGACCCTAATATCACATCTAATCAATTTAGCGAGAGTTGGAGCGGATTAAACAACCAAACTATTGAGTACCCTACACTAATATATGACGGTCCGTTTAGTGAATCCACTACCAACAAAACTATCCGCGGACTTAGTGAAAATCAAGTTTCTGATACACAAGCCAGAGTAAATCTTAGCAAAGTATTCACTGACTATACAATAGAGTATACGGGCGAAGTTACTGGTGCCAAATTTGATGTTTATAACTTTGAATTAACCAAAGATGATATTATTTATTACGCACAAGTATCCAAGCGTGACGGAATTTTGCTACAACTAAATAGCAATATTGAGTCAACTTCACGCACTATCCCTGTTAGTGATGCAGAGGTCTTGGCAGAGGAATTTGCCACATCACTGGGATTCCAATCAATGAAAGCAGTTTGGAGTACATCTAGCAATAATTTTGCCTATGTCAATCTTACACCTGTGCAAAATGATATAATTTTGTATCCTGACTTAATCAAAGTGAAAATTTCTCAGTCCAGCGGTAAAATTGTAGGATGGGAGGCAAAAAGTTGGGCTTACAATCATACCCAACGTAATAACCTAACCCCTAGCATAGATTTAGCAAAAGCCACAATGTCCGTTGCTAGCAATATGGATATTCGTTCTACCAGACTATGCGTAATCCCAGGTAACTACGTAGGTGAGTTGCTAGCGTATGAATTTATGTGTGCATACTCTGGTGCAACATATTATATATATATTGATGCTACCACTGGTCAGCAATGTAATGTCCTAAAAGTAATAGAAACAGATGATGGCAATTTGTTGATGTAATAATAAACTTTACAAACA
>JAFVZD010000169.1 GCA_017508345.1 Clostridia bacterium
ATTGTCCCCTATTACTATCCCTATCCGCCAGATAATTTGACAACAAACATCTACCAGAATAACTAATACACATAGCACCATGCACAAATGCCTCCAATTCAACATTGTCAGGCAAATAATCTCTAATTTCCTTGATTTCTTTTATAGATAATTCCCTGGCTAATACAATTCTGCTAACACCCGCATCAGCCCAAAATTTAGCCGCATATTTATTGCTAGCACATGCCTGAGTAGATAAATGTATAGGCATATTAGGTACTACCTGTTTAGCCACACTCATAATACCAGCATCAGATACGATCAACGCATCAGCACCAATATTCTGTAAATGTAGTAGATACTCATCCAATCCCTCAAAATCATCATTATGTGCCTGAATATTGACTGTGATATATGCCTTTTTGCCCAACTGATGTGCGTACTCAACATATTCAGCCAATTCATCATTGGTAAAGTTATCACTGAATGCTCTTAGTCCCCATTTTTTACCAGCAAAATAACATGCATCTGCACCATAATAAAAGGCAGTTTCCAATTTATCCCTATCACCAGCAGGTGCCAATAATTCTAATTTTTGCATAGTTTTCTCCTTTTGTTTATTTGTATCTAGCTACAGCTAGTCCATCACCTATATGCAATATTTGTGTATCCAATTCGTCATTATTCTGCAACATTTGTATAAATTCTCTCAATGCTATTACTGTCCTCTCAAATCTAGGCCATTGTAGAGGCTCTCCATCCAGCACCATTCCTCTGAATAACACATTATCACATACCAATACCCCTGTTTTACTTAATTTAGGTAAAACGAGTGGTAATATCTCTGGATACTTGCCCTTTGGACCATCCAAGAATATCAGGTCAAATTTTCCCTCAACACTTGGTAAAGTATTCATACAATCACCCTCTACTATTGTGACTCTATGCGTCAAACCCAATATATCAAAATTAACTTTGGCTAATTGTATATTAGGTATGCTTGCCTCACACTCCACAATATCAGCCTCACTACTGAGTAGCATACAACTAGCCGAATAACCAATAGCCATACCTATCTCCAATATTCGTTTAGGCTTGATCTCTCTACACAAATTCTCTAGATATTCTCTAGTATCCCTCAAAATGACAGGTATCTTGTTTGCTCTTGCATATATTTCCATTTCATCTAAATATGACATATTAATCCTCTATAAGTACAGGTATAATCACAGGTTTACGCTTGGTCTTCCTGTAGAATACATTAGTAAGTGTCTTGCGTACACTAGCCTTGATTGTACCCCAATCTTCCTTAAATACTGCAGGGTTATTTAGACTCTGCAACACTGCCTTTTTACCTTCTTCCATCAAAGCATTTACTTCGTTGTGATAAGCAAATCCTCTAGGTATCATCTCTGGTCCACTAGTAATCTTGCCATCTTTCTTATTAATGGTCATTACTACTATGCATACTCCATCCTCTGCCAGTTGCTTTCTATCCTTCAATACAACACTCTCAGTGTCGCCTACACTATCTCCATCTATCAATCTACTACCAGCAGGTACATCAAATGGTGCTCTGCGGAACAAGTTCTTGTTGACCTCTACTACCATACCAATGTCCGGTATAATACAATGATTGTCCTTCATCCCCATACGCATAGCCAATTCCTTGTGCGCCTTGAGATGTTTGTACTCACCATGCACAGGTATTAGGAATTTTGG
Organism: Clostridia bacterium; assembly: GCA_017508345.1. The sequence goes on from JAFVZD010000169.1 coordinate 1,702, forward strand.
TTTCAACAACTTGTGTACAGTCATTATCTCATCCCTACATGCGTGACCAGATGCGTGTACATCAGCTAGGTCATCATAAATAACTGTTGCATTCTTTTTCATCAATTCGTTAATCATATCATTTACAGGCTTTTCATTACCAGGTACTGGTGAACTACTGAATACTATTGTATCATTCGCACCTATTGTCACACCGGTAAATTCACCATTAGCCATTCTAGATAGTGCAGTACTCTCTTGCCCTTGACTACCTGTAGCCAATATGAGTATCTCATTGTCTGCATAATTTTTGCATCTATCAATATCAATTATCAAATCTTTGTCATAGCGAATCTCTCCTATTTTCATCGCTACTTCCATATTGTTTATCATACTACGACCTGCAAAAGCAACCTTTCTACGATACTTTTTAGCTAAATCCATCATTTGTTGCACTCGGTGTACATTGGATGCAAATGCCGTAATGATTATTCTCTTTTTGTCGTTATCTGCAAAAATTTTCTCCAATGTCTCCCCTACAATACGCTCACTCATAGTAAAACCAGGACGCTCCACATTGGTACTCTCACATAGCATGAGTAGTACTCCTTTTTGCCCCAATTCTCCCATGCGCGCTAGGTCTGTAGTCTCTCCCGCTAGTGGGGTAAAGTCAATCTTAAAGTCACCACTATGGAATACCACACCCACTGGTGTAGTGATAGCCAATGCGTACGCTCCTGCTACAGAGTGATTTACATTGATAAATTCTACAGTAAAACATCCAATCCTAACCACTGCATGTGGATTAACCGCCACAGACTTCATCTTTGCCCTAGGATGCTCACGCAATTTGTTCTCAATCATAGCAATAGTCAACTTGCTAGCATACACTGGTGCCTTCACTGTGTCCAATAAATATGGTAAACTACCTATATGGTCCTCATGGGCATGAGTAATCACTATACCCTTGATTTGCTTGGAATGTTGCTTGAGATATGTCATATCTGGTATCACCAGATCTACACCAGGCATATCCTCATCAGGAAAGCCCACACCACAATCTATCACTAATATGTCATCACCATACTTGAGTGCAGTAATATTCTTACCAATACCATCCACTCCACCAAAAAACATTACTTGCAAATTCTTGTTGTTATTGCCTTTTTGCATTTTATTTTTGTTAGTGTTGTCGAACACCTTCTTTTTTACCTCACCATTCTCGCCCTCTATAACTTCTGCTACTACAGGCTTTTTGCGAAAGTCCCTACGCTTGATCGGTCCCTCTACCATTGTAGCAGATTTTGCCTCTACCGAATTTAATGTGCCAGAAACTATCTCTGCCACCGTTTGTTCATTATTTCCTTCTAGTCTTACTTCGTTGTTCAATTTTTCATTCTCCTTATCAATTTTTTTGTTTATATTATATCTTTTAGACTATTTATACTCTCATAATTCTCAATCTTTCTAGGTGACACTATTACATCTTTGTCGATATAAAAACGCAATCCGTTACCATAAAAATACATCATTACATCAAATACATTCATAATCAATATACTGCATGGGATAGTCAGGAATAACCCAACTCCCGCGGTAAACATTATACTAGCCATATTGATAGCTACTACAATTAATACCAACGCCATACTCATTGGGACAAAATTACGCAATACCTTAAAGTTATCCTTCACTCCGTCTCTCAATCCTGCCCATACACCACATTGCTTCACTACTATGCTAGTAGCCCAATTGCCGAATAGCACATTACGCAACGCATACAATAATACTACTACCAGTATTACCACAAAAGATGTCAATATACTCCATACCCCACCTAGAGCA
>JAFVZD010000170.1 GCA_017508345.1 Clostridia bacterium
AAAATTTTGTTTCAATATTAATATTAATAGTTTCACTCACATATAATGTACTATGTTTTTAGTATTCAAAAATAGGTTAAATATAATACTTAGTTACGCATTGATTTTTGTTGTGTTATTTGTTGGTAATGGTTTGGTATCCACTAGCGTAGTGGCGACTTCACCAAGTGACCGATTTAGTGTTGTGATAGATGCAGGACATGGTGGAATAGACACGGGATGCACTGGTATCAGTGGCTCAAAAGAAAGTGAATTATGTTTAAGTATAGCACTTCGCCTACAATCATATCTAACTTCCTTAGGTATCCATGTTATTCAAACACGAACCAATGCGGACGGTCTATATGGTACTTTTGCTAGTGGATTTAAATTGCGTGATTTGGAGGCACGTGCCAAAATAATCAAATCTGCAAATCCCAATCTAGTAATCAGTATCCATATGAACGCGTACACGGATTCAGTTTCTCGCGGTGCCCAAGTCTTTTATGCACCCAATAGCGAGGTAAGTCACGAATTTGCTGATAATATGCAATCACTATTCATCTCACATCTACCATCTGCTAGAAAATCTGCAATGCTCGGGGATTATTATATATTAAAATGCACAGACACTCCGGGGATACTCATAGAATGTGGTTTCTTATCCAATCCAGAAGAAGAAGCACTATTAATTAGCCCAAAATACCAAGACAAACTAGCTTATACCATAACTTGCGGTGTACTTAGCTATTTTGACCTAAGTGAATTTTAGTATTTGAAAAGTTACAACAAAAAACAACTTTGTACAAAACAAATAGTGATTATGCAAAATGCGAGTTGGATTTTTATTAACAACCCCCTTTTTCTCCTAAAAATACGTTTTTCTCCTATTTTGACTATGTTTTTAGGATAAAGCGTATGATTTTTCTCCTATATACTTGACTTTTCTCCTATTTTAACCATATTTTTAGGAGAAAACGCAAAAAAGGAGAGTTGTTTATAGAGTGCATTGCACAAATTGCTGGATAGTAATATTATACAAAAGCATAGTGTAGGGAAGAATACATTTTATACCAAAACAAATTGATTTTGCCCTAAGGTACTACTACACGTAGTGCCTTTTTAATATTTTAATACAATTTTGATTAATCTCTTGCTATTATCCAACTTGTGTGATACAATTATACTATGTTAAGTATTAAATTGGATAAAGTATATACACATACAGAATTGATGAATATTCCTAGCCTAACGCTGGCTTTTGTAGGGGATGCATACTTTTCCCTATTGGTGCGTACCGCATTATTGGGACATTGCAATGCAAAACCCACCAAACTGCATAGATTATCTAGTCAAATAGTAAATGCACAGGCTCAGAGTAAAATATTGGAGGATATTTTGCCTAAGTTGACCTCTACGGAAAATGATGTGGTGAGACGTGCTAGGAATGCTCCCAACAACACCAAGAGCAAGCATTATGGATTGGCAGATTACAAACGTGCTACCGCATTGGAGGCATTGATAGGATATCTATATCTGTTGGGACATAATGACCGACTGAATGAATTATTACAACCTTTGATAAAGAGTATAGGAGAGAACGTATGATTATTTTTGGTAAGAACGCTATTACAGAGGCACTGCGTGCCAACAAAGCAATGTACAAATTGTATATTCAATCATCATTGAGTGGTAAATCTCGTGAAATAGAAGATTTGGCAAAACGTGGCAATATCAAGGTGAATTACCTAGAAAAGCACGAATTGGATAAACTAGCCCAAGACACACATCATCAAGGTTACGTAGCCGAGATAGAGGACTTTCAGTATTGCACAGTTAGTGATATCCTTGATTACGCCACCTCTCGTGGGGAGCAACCTTTTGTAGTGCTACTAGATGGGGTAGAGGACCCACACAATCTAGGTAGCGTTTTGCGTGTTTGTGAATGTGCAGGAGTACACGGGGTAATTATCCCAAAACATCGTGCTTGTCCCATCAATCATACCGTAGCCAAGACTAGTGCGGGGGCACTGCAACATATGCGTGTAGCCAAGGTAACCAACCTTGCTCAAACCATTAAAATGCTAAAAGAAGAGAATATCTGGGTGTACGCAGTAGAATTGGGCGGTAGTGACCTATATGGTGCTAACTTAACCGGTGGATTGGGGCTGGTAATAGGTAGCGAAGGCTATGGAATCAGTGCTTTGGTAAAGAAAACTTGTGATGATGTACTGACAATGCCAATGATGGGTAGAGTCAATTCTTTGAATGCCAGCGTAGCTTGTGGAGTGGCAGTATTTGAGGCAATGCGACAAAGGAGGGCATAATATGTCCAGAGATACGGATAGGATGTTACTATTAAGAGCGAGAGCCCAAGATGGTGCTAGCCTAGATGAATTATTCAACCGCTTTCGACCAATGGTAAATTCCATAACACGTGGATATTTCTTAAACGATGGGGACCACGAGGACCTAGTGCAAGAGGGGATGATAGGACTACACAAGGCAATTTTGTCCTATGATATCAATAGT
>JAFVZD010000171.1 GCA_017508345.1 Clostridia bacterium
ATATCAATGAGATTTTGAGTAGAATAGGTTATGTGAGGAATTATGCCCACATCTCCGCTCGTGAATTGAGCCTGAGGCTGGGTATGTGTGAGCAGTATATGGGTAGAGTAGAGAGTGGCAAAATTGTCCTCCAAATGTCCAAACTCCTAGAGATCCTAGATATTTGCGAATTTCCTGTAGAACGCTTCTTTAGCCCAAATATCCGCGAATACGATGTGGACACCCAAGTATACCAGACAATTATCGCACTTTCTCCTGACAAAAAGAAACACTTGCTAGATTTTTTGACTACAGAATAATTGATTTTTGTTTGACTATTTATTTGTTTTTTGATAAATTAATATTAGTATTTACTCTTTATATCTTTTTTAGGAGGGGAGATATAGATGAGATTTCCAATCAATTTTTCACTATTAATTATTTGTATGTGTATATTGCTGAGTGTATTCTGTACCAGCAATATTCCTGTGCATGCTACAAACCTTGATTACTCCAGACTAAATACCGCTATCCAACAAGCCCCTTATTGCTCCAATCTAGATGGTAGATATTCTAGAGCCAGTTGGGATGTGTATGCACCCATTCTATCCTCTGCCATGAATGCGTCCTCTGATGCCTCCCTCACTCAGGTGGATATTGATAATATAACCAATGCACTAGTATCCGCCACTGCGGGATTGGTGTATATGACTCCACTCAGAACGCAATTATCTCAATCCGCACCATTACTATGTCTAGCGGATAATTATTCACCACTCACCTTTGATACTTTCACTGCCGCATATCAGCGTGCAGATGGTATATTGTTGTCCTACGCCCCTACCACTCCCCAAGTACAATCCGCCACATCCGCTCTCCTCAATGCTAGACTCAGACTATTGAATGTCACACATTATCATACCGTACTAGATAGAGTACCTGCCAGTACCTTATTGTTTACTCAGCAATCATTTGCCCGTGTGAGGCAAAATTTGTCCAAAATAGAGACCGCACTAGCAGATAACACTACTACCCAGGAGCTTTTGGATACACTAGTGTATGACCTAGATGCTAGTATCTCAGGATTAGTCTACCTAGCCAATCCCCAACCTATACAAGATGCATTAGCTCATATTCAATCGCTAAATATTACAGATTATTCCACATATTCTCGCCGAGCAATCACTCAATGCATTGGCATATTGGATGATGCATTGCACAGCCCCGAACTCACCGAAAACCAATCCAATATCGCACTCAATCACTATCACACTACGCTAGATAATTTGGTGGATATTTCCGCACTATTAATATTAATAGAAGAGAGTAGTGCAATTAGTGGTGGCAAATATACCCCTAGCACTTTTCTAAATCTCCAAGAGAAATTACTCTTCGCTTCTCAATGTGTGTCAGATGAATATTGTACTCAACTACTAGTAAATGATTGTATCCAACAATTGCAATCTGCATTGGATACGCTCATTGTACTCAGTGACAAAAATCAACTGCTACAATACATTCAATCTGCTCAAAATTTACTCAATAGCGGACTCAATACATCCAATGCTACTATGCTTAGTGATTGTATCAATATGAGTACTGCGGTGTATATGGACGAATTTGCAAGCATTGATGAAGTTTCTCTATCTGCTAGCAATATCCTGTCCCTTACCCACCTAGTGTGCGTGAACGAATTGGATATCGCAACATCCAAGTCCCTAGTATTAGATATGCTAAATTACATAGATTCACTAAATGCCTCTTATTATACTAGCACCTCTTGGCAAAAACTACAATATCACTACCGCCAAGCCCAAAATATGCTACAATCCAACGATGTTTCTCTACTGACATTAGAGCAAACACTTAGCAATCTAAATCTCACTACAGACGCACTATTACCCAATGCGGATACCACCAACAAATATTTTGTAATAGCATTATCCATAGTAATCATAGTGAGCATTGTGCTAATTCTCGTGTTGAGTAGGCTATTGTATATTCACATCACCAAACCCAAATAACATACCAAAACAAAGCATATTTTATCAAAATTTGTTGCATAAAGACAACAAAACTATCTATTTTTATAAATTTCTTCAATTTTTTATAATTTAAGTGTTGACTTTTATATTAATTTATAGTATAATAACAATCGTATAACTCATCTTAATTTTTATTCAAACAACCTTTTTTTTCATTTATATGAAATTCCTTATTTAAAAAAGTTTTTTATTCAAACCTTTTTGAAATTGAGTTATACATGAGCGCTATTAGCTCAATTGGATAGAGCGTTGGTCTACGGAACCAAAGGCTAGGAGTTCGAATCTCTTATGGCGCACCAGAGGGGTCACCCCACCCGACCC
>JAFVZD010000172.1 GCA_017508345.1 Clostridia bacterium
ATCGCTGCATTGTATTTATCTATCTCCGCCTTGATTTTATTTTGCTCATTAGTGAGTCGTCTAATCTCACTATTGAGCTTGTTTGCATAAGATATATCAAAATTCTCCAATGCTAATTCCTTTTGTGCCTCTACTAGGCTCTTCTTTATTTCCAACGCATTCAATTCTACATTGTATTCATTTTTTAGACCTGCACTATTCTGCTCATAATCTTTTATAGTAGCCAATTGCTGATTATTCAGAATACTACTATCCTGTATTCCTTGATTAATAGCGCGTTGTTGATTACCCTCAATATCACTTATGACCTCACTATCTAGTTTTGCTTTGTCTGTTTGATAATCTTCATTGAGTTTTTGAGTAGCTGTATCAATATTATTTTTATCTGCATCATAATCCAGCATAATTTTATCAATACTTGCTTTTTTGTAATCCGCATACTTGTCCTGTGCACTCTGCACAATCTCACTCTCTGTTGGCCCAAAATATTCCTTTTTTTGCAATTCGTTCTCATACTTAGACCAATCCACCTTAGGCATAAATGGGTCATGCTTGCTCTTTATCGCTACCATTGCATCCTTTATGTATTGCTTGGTATCATCCACCGACATTCTAGCATTCTTTACCTTATTAGTAATAGTCGTCCCACTAGATTTTTCATCAAGATTCAATAATTTATTCTGTGCCATATATGCACCTCCGTTTTTTATATAGTCATCCATTATCCTCTGAGATGCTATCAATTTCGCTCTGTTTAATGTGATATAATCCATAACCACCTAACTAACTTTACATAATTTATACACTTGCAAATTATCAATTTTGAGAGGCACCAATTCGTCCAATGGTCGTACCCCTATCGCTATATTACCAGTATCCTGCACATTTATTGCCACATCTACACTAGATGTTTGGTCTCTATATACAATACTGCGTTCTGTTAGTACATTATCCGATATCTTTGCCTCTACTATAGCATTACCTACACTATTGGTAGTACCTGTGTATGCCAATTTCACTATCAACATATCCCCCTTGGTTACCGCACACTCTCCAATTACTATATCACTATTCACTATCAAGTTTAGTTCTCTATATTCATGAGTAATTTTTCTTAATTGCGATAACCTACGATTGATATCATCTAGTTCCTGCATAATACGGTCGTTCTCTATATACAACCTCTTGATTTCTGTCATATCTTACCTCACGCTACATACATCTGTATGTATGGTTTTCTTATCTTGCATCCCACACTGTTACACTCTATACCAAAGCCAAATTTCTTGCACTTGATATCCATAGGGATTTCTATAGTTTCTGTACTACCTTTGATGTCAAATTGGTAACTCTCTCTATCCGTGTATACCACAAATTTAATATCCGTAAGCGTGTCAATAGTCAACTTTCGTATCACCTTATCCCTCATAGGATACCCTAGGTCACTGAGTGGTGATGTCCATACCTTCTTTGTAGGCTCATCTAGTACCCTACCTGTATACCCCAATTGTAGTATGTCATTACTATTCATGTTATCTGCAACCACTAGCAATTTACTAAATTCTGCAGTATTCATACTACTCAGGACAGTTATATCTACGCCACGCAATATTTTGATATTACCATTACTAATATCATACTCAATCAAAGTATTATTTGTATGATAATGATATTGCTCGCTACCTACTTTTTCATCATCCGAATAATTCAGTCGACACGCTAGATAATACTTACCATTCACGAATGCACCTATAGCATTTTCATTGTCTTGGTTCTCAAAGAATCTATCCATACCAATAGATATTTTTGTAGCAAATACACCATCAAACACATACAATCCATCTCTGCATAACATTATAATGCTGTTACCACACAATACCGCACTATTGCTATATATCTTGCTGGTCGCTAGATACATATTACGCACCGCAAAATTCGACTGGTCACCATACGCAAACAACCTAGATATTCCATAATCCCTGATTATATACAAATAAGCATTATACTCAATCAACTTATTCAGTCCACCTCGTTCATCCGCTAATGTAATATAACCACCTTCAAATTGACTAATATTCCAATTTTTTGGATTCAGGTCATCACTAAATCTAATCATACTATGGTCACCACCAGTTGTAGCGAATAATCTACCCGCATATACACACGCAGATGTGATTACAGGTGCATCCTCTACTACCTCAGGAGCAGTCAAGCCATCCCATACACAAAAAGGGTCATTCTCATCCGGACTGCAAATCAACAAACAATCCTTGCCATCCAGTCTATAATTGATACAATTAGGTGTTGCATTTAATTCAAAATTGGTAATCTCCAAAAAATAATTTGCTGCTTCATCCAGCATAGCATAATACATTTTCCTGTCATCACAATATATCACTATATATGACTCAAAAGCCATTTTTTGCTCCGAATATCTCCTAAAATGCCATACACCTTTCACCTTGTTTACACCATCAGGCAGGGGGAATTCGCGTTTTGTTCCATCCGACATCTCCCACTCCAATTTACTCAGTCCCATACCATCCACCAAGGCACCACTATTATAGTCATAATTGTATGTGATTTTTGCACAATTCATTGGCAATAATTCATCATCCTTGCTTGTAGTCATACCCAAGCCAAAATCACTAATATTCAGCGTCATTAGTTTGCTATCAATTATTGGTAAATTTTCTCTATAAAACACTAGTACCAACTCCTTCTAGGCAATGCTTGTGTATGATTACTAGATTTTGCTGCGAGTATGGTTGTCTGGAATGCTCGTTCCCAAGCAGTACTCTCTTGGTACATACCTTGATACATATAATATCTAGCCAATACTCCAGTTACCAGCATTCTGAGACTCACCCTCTCATACGCTACATTCAATTTGTCCCCCATATTCTCAACAAAGTCAGGTTGATAATGATAAGTGACATTTATCTCATTTAACCCTGTATGCATACTCTCTGGATAACATTTGTACTTCACTGCATTGCCTAGCCTATCATACACCTTGATTACTTCTAGTACTATCTTTTCAAAATCCTCGTACTTGTATTCACCCGTGTCAGACTTGATATTCTCTGTCTTCTTTAATGGGAAATACATCAGCGCTAGAGTTTGCACCACATCATTTAGTGATGTTACCAAGAGCTTAATTTTTGACTCTTGCCCATCACTAACACTATCTGTGTTGTCATTTTCCAATATTTCTTTCAATTGATAATCTCTCAAATACTCACAAGCAAGAGCCAATACTTCTTTAGCCTCCATATTACCTCCTTATACTAAACCCAGGTAGTACTATACGCATCCGCAAAATTATCATCCTTTCGCATTGCATAATTATACAATTCTTGCGCACGCCAAGTCACCATATCTTTCATCCTTCGTTTTTCATCATTCTCTAACCTTTGATTATGATTCTCTATCTCTTTTATGATATTCTCTAGATTACTAGTGTTGCTACTCTTGAGTTTTATTATCGCACGCATATCCAATACTTTACCCACACTTATGCAATAGGTGTTCCCTAATTGCTTGGCATGATGTACTTCGTACACCTTTTTTCCTGTGTCATATACCACAAAATAATCTTTATCAATCTTCTCTATTCTGTCACATATCCCAAAAGTATCTTTTCTAATTCCAATTTTCGCCATAGCACTACCCTTTATTTTACACAAATTCCATTTTTGCTAGTCCAGCTGGTTGGTCACATATCAACTCTGCATATTTTACCAAGGTAGCAGTATGTACTGGATAACCCTCTTTTTGACGCAATACTTGCCCTTTGTCATTACTCAACCACTCCCAATCACACAATTGATGTAGTTTGAGAGTTCTACTATCTACAAAGTACGCGTCCTTTTCTCCTACAAATCTATCTGCCACTACAGGGATACCATTGAATGACAATGCCTTGTATCCACCCTCTAGATTCAATACATCAATATTGATTCTGTTAGCAGACATCAACGCTTGATATTTTCTACGCATATTAGGTGACATCAATATCATGTCCACCTCACTATTCCAGTTGGTACTCAAATTATCCACTATGTTTAACATAGTCAACTCAGTAAATGTTGAACTATTTACTGTAGTCTTTGTAGGCTTCAACCAAGACACATTAGTCCTGTTTACACCATACAATGTTGTTACATTTGTTGTATCACAGATCGCACCTAGACCAGTTAGCTCTTCTCCAGCATTATGTGCATACATCTCAATGGTTGTAGCCGCCTCTGCATCCTCATCACATGCCACAGATAGAGTCACTTCTTTGTTAGCAATATCCCAATCAATGATTTCCACATTAGTGAACTTATCAAATTTTTCACCATCTATTACTAGATCTACACGCATACCTACCATTAGATTTGACATACTCTCTACACCAAAAACATCACTGCCATCCTCAAAGCTATTTAACTTTGTCAAGTATCCTGTACCATTACCATATAGCATTCTGCCTAAATGAAACTTACCAGAATTAATCAACCCCTCCATCTCTGCATTCAAGAGATTTACAAATGCACCCTCTGTGCTACTAGACGCACGGATCGCCTTGTCACTCAATTCAATCTTACCATATAGGTTCCTCAAATCTGTTTTTAGTAATATATAGTTTAACCCACTAGGAATTGGCAAAGAACTAATCTCAGCACCTGCACCTACTCCTCCGTTAAAACCATTTGTTACTACCTTGTGTATCTCTTTACCCACTACATTCTCGCTAGTCTTCTCTATCTTACTCAATAGCGGATTAACATTCATATTCAATTGCTCAGATACCACACCTAGATACACATTCTTTAGTGCGTTATCCGCTGTACTCATTGTTACCATATACTATTTTCCTCCTACACAATGTTTGTTAATTTTGCTTGACCACTTG
>JAFVZD010000173.1 GCA_017508345.1 Clostridia bacterium
AAACTTTAAGGGAGCAATATATGGATAAAAATAATATTTATCAAGACATAGCAACCAGAACCAATGGCGATATATATGTAGGTGTGGTAGGACCTGTGCGTGTAGGCAAATCTACCTTTATTACACAATTTATGCAAAAATTTGTACTGCCTAATATGTCCAACGACAATTTACGTAATTGTGAAATAGATGAATTACCCCAGTCCGCTGATGGTGTAGGTATAATGACCACACAACCCAAATTTGTACCATCTCAGTCCGTTCGCGTGGATTTAGGCAATTCTGTAATGGCTAATATTAGATTGATTGACTGCGTTGGTTACCTAGTAGAAGGAGCCACCGGTCATACGTTAAATAATAAACCACGCATGGTGAATACTCCTTGGAGCAAAGAGCCAATGCCATTTGACAGTGCCGCCGAATTAGGTACTCACAAGGTGTTGGCTGAGCATAGTAGTGTAGCAATTTTGCTAACTACGGACGGCTCTTTTGGCAGTATTCCTAGGGAAAACTTTGTGCCAGCAGAGGAAAGACTGGTGCGTGAACTAAAAGAACACAACAAGCCTTTTGTAGTAATAGTAAATTCTGCCACACCCGACTCCGAGAGTACCATACAATTAGTAGAAAATCTAACCACTAGATATAATGTAGGCGTGCTGGCAATAGATGTGAGTAAGCTCACAGAGCAAAATATCCAAGATGCTTTTGGCAATATCTTGCGTGAATTTCCTATAATAGGTGTAGAGCTAAATATGCCCGAATGGCTCACCGCATTGCCATTTGATAACGAAATCATCACAGAGATAAGCCACGAACTAAAAAATATTACCAACAACGTATTACGTATAGGAGAATTTGATACCACCTCTGTGTTATTTAATAATAGTAGTAGATTCTTGCCATTAGAAGTAGGCAGTATCGAATTGGGTAGTGGTAAAATCATCTATGACCTAGTACCAAAACCTAATTTGTTTTATGAGGTACTGAGTAATCAATGTGGTATGCAGATTAATAGCGACTACGAATTGGTATCTCAAATTCGTTCACTCGCAGAGGCAAAACATCACTACGACAAACTCAAATCCGCCCTAGATAACGTAGCAGAATATGGTTATGGCGTAGTACAACCCACATTAGAAGATATGGTATTCGAAGAACCGTCTTTAATCAAACAAGGTAGTAATCGCTGGGGAGTGAGATTGCGTGCATCAGCACCTAGTCTACACATTATGCGAGTAGATGTAGAGACCGAGATTAGTCCAATGGTGGGTAGTCAACAACAATCTATGGACCTAGTAGAATATCTCAATACCCAGAGTCAAAGCAACCCCAACGGTATTTGGGATACCAATATGTTTGGCAAATCCGTACACCAACTAATGACCGAAGGATTGAGTAGCAAAATCAACACTATGCCAATAGAGGCTCAAAAGAAAATGCGAAAAACCCTAACACGTATTGTCAACGAAGGGAAAGGCGGAATTATCTGCATTTTATTATAATACAACTAGAAGAGTGATAAATTTTGAAGTGTACCCCAAAAGTTAGACAACTTTTATGCGGTTTACCTCAAATTTGCTTCACTCTTTTTGTTTTTGCAAATTATATAATTTATTTTTTCTGTCAAAACTTAATTTTATATCCTAAATCGCTTTATTTTTTATTTTAATTATGCTATAATTACTACATTATTCACGTTAAGGAGGCTTTTAGAATTGGAAGAAAAGAGAAACAAGCCGTTTTCTTGGTTGCCTACCGTTTTGATTATATTACTAGCAATTATGCTAGCATCATCACTTTTTGGCAACACTAATTCGGCAAAAGAAATT
>JAFVZD010000014.1 GCA_017508345.1 Clostridia bacterium
CATTACCAAATGCCTCCTCTACTTTACTACGGAATGCAGTAGTATCAGGCTGATTGGAGAGAAAATTGTGTGTAGTGAGGATGATTTGACCTACTTTTTTTGTGTTGCGTTTGTCATCGAATGCGAGGTACAAATCTAGGTATTTTGGATTGGTAATAGTGCGGTCAATGACATTATTCAATGCCATAGTGGATAATAAATCGGCCTCATTTGGGTCCACTAGGCTAAATGTAGGGTCTATGTCTAGACAATAAAAATACTTGTGGATGACATTCTGGCAAAACTTGTGCAGAGTACAAATATCCGCCTCAGGCAACATATCTAATTGGGTACGGATATGTGCAACATCCTCAGGGGTATAATTACCGCTAGAAATGGCTTTTTTTAGTTCTTTTTCTAATTTGGCACGCATCTCGGTAGCGGCGGCATTGGTAAATGTCACTACTAAGAAATTTTTGATACTCTTGCGTTCGGAAACCACAATATCTACTATGCGGTTAATCATTACAAAAGTCTTGCCACTACCCGCACCGGCAGATACCAATATATCTTTGTTGCGGGTATAAATTGCTTCGTGTTGTTCGGGTTTGAGTTTTACCATTTGATACCTCCAAAATCTTTTATTTCCACACTCCACTCATCGTCACGGATAGAGGATGTGTCATTACATTGTATACGGCAAATACTACGATATGGGCAAAAGTCACAAGCTTTGTTTATAGGTTTAGCCAATATATAGCCGTCCACCAATTCGGTAATGGCTTGGGTGACTAATGCCTCACTATAATCTAGTAACATTTGCATCTCCTCACGGGTTACATTGGCTTTGTTCTTTTGGATTACTAAATTATTTGAGGCGACATTTTCTTTGCTAGTAGATATAGCAAAAGGCAGGATGTCAGAACGCGGATTATCAAAACTGACTGAGTCATCTTGGGCTAGCAAATTATCCGGGCTAGCCACCACTACACCATCCATCTTGAATGACTGATAATCAGAGCCAGATGATTGAGAGGAGTATTCACGGTGTAGAGGCAAATAAAACACTCCGCCAATACTACTATCTGCGTCACGCTCACGCAATCCGCGTAATAGGGATGCGGCGTAATAAAAGAGTTGAATTTTTTTACCTAAGTAAAAATCTAGCAGGCTAAAACTACCAGAGTGCTTGCTGGTCTTGTAATCTATGATACGATAGCGATTACCCATCCCGTCTACTCTATCTATCTTACCACGGACAGCGAGATTTATAGATTTGTCCACAATGGCAATCTCAGGAACGGGTGCGAATTGACTCTCGCCAAAACTCGCCTCTACAAATTTTATCTGGTAGCGAGAGTGTGATAATTGATAGAATATCGCCTGACACATACGGATACTCTCGGCACGCAATCCGGATAGTAATGTTTGATTTTGACCACTGACACGCAGATACGCATATTCTGGGTCAGAGATGATTTTGTCAAAAATCTCGCCTGCGATAGTAGGGATATTTTCAAAAGAAATAGCATTCTGCATATTCTGTGTGGTGAAATGCTCTAATACCGCATGTAGAATTGTACCTATTGTGAGGCTATCAATCTGGCTAATAGTACGCGTGCGGAGTTTTAGTCCGTATTCTAGGTAATGCATATATGGGCATTGGAAATATCGCTCGATTTCGGTAACTTTTGTGCGGTTTTTTGGAAAAAACAAGGCTTGTGCAGTGTGGGTATCCAGATTTGGCATTGGCCTAGTAGTGGTGATATTGTCTAGAATATCGGATAGACCATTGTTTATCAAGTATTGATGAATGCTACCACGCAAGTGGTCAGGGATAGCGAGTGGGTCACGAGTAGACAAACCAAAATTATCTAGCATTTTGGCAGAATTACCCCAGCGGAATAGCAATCTATCCAATGTAGAGCCAAAGGCAAGGTCATTACTTAGCATAGTATCTATATTGACTATGCTGAGCGGATTACCTCGCCAATGGAAAGCATTGAGTATATCCTGAGTGACGGTGCTAGGGAAGAATTTTTCTGCACCGTGATACATAGGATATGTGAGTGTGAGTGCGTGTGTAGAGAGGGCTAATTGCTGGATTAATTTGAATTTGTTGGTGATATTAATGGTATTTACGCTAGGAGTCAAGTGGATACCAGAGGACGCGAGTATAGCGATGTCACTATCTGTAATCAATCCCACATCCAGTGTGAATGATGGCATATTACCCTCAGTAGCACACAAAAAGTATGAGGAGTGTCTAGGCTCAAAAGCACCCGTAATAGTACTGGACACATACACACAATCGGCAGAGATTGGCAGAGGTGAAATACTAGTGGATTGTGCAGAAGTACGAAAAATTAGCACAAATTCTGCAAAATTTGTAGCAAAATCAGGTACAAAGTCCTGCATTTCCACAAAAATCTTGTCAATCTTACCTATAGTTTGTTTGAGAATGCTGTGTTTGTATACATCACCGCGTTTGTATGCAAGGCGTGCAAGAGCGAGTATATTTTCTGTAAAATTGATTTTTTCTAAAAATTGTGTAGTGTGGTCACAAAATTTTGAGATATTGTGTGCGGAATGAACAGCATCAAACAAATCTAGTACAGGAGATAGGTATGTATTGATTAATCCGTGGTATTCCATATATTCGCGGTCATTTTGCAGTTGATCAATTTTTAGGTAAAGATTGCTACCGGTTAGAC
>JAFVZD010000015.1 GCA_017508345.1 Clostridia bacterium
CGCTAATAACTATAGTAGAATGACCTACAATGTACCTACTGTGAGTGGTTGGTACAGGTATATGGGTGTGAGTGTAGTGGACTCAAATAACGGTATTCAGAGCCTAATAGGATTACCTACATCTGCCTCCTCTACAGGAGGTGCAAGTTCGGGACTATCTGATTATTTTTGGAGTAAGAATGTAGAGGCTGCTTCGTTTGGAGTGTTGCGTGGCGGCACTACTACTGGTACAGCAGACGCCGGCGCCCTCTTGTACAATGTTGATGATACGCTGACAGACATGGGCGCGGTCGTCGGGTTTCGTTCGATGATGATAAATTAGTGTTTTTTTGGAATTATATGTAATTAGGCAAACTGGCGTTTGCCTTTTTTATTTACTGTGGGGTAAAGCGGGAGAATATAGCGAGGAGAAGGAGAAGAGTACCGAATATGAGGTAATAAATCTTGTATGGAATAAAAAATGAATAAAACAATAGTAGTAATCCTAGTATTAGGTAGGTTTTGGATTTTTTGCGGTCTAGGATACCGGATAGTATTTGGCGGAGGGAGAGTTTGGGTTGAGTGACATCAATGATATTGGGAATGGTGAATTTGTCTAGCAAATGGAATTTATCCAAAAACTGGCGTGTAGTGAGTAGGTTGATACGGATATTACGGATACTTTGACAAAGTGCGGTAGCGTCCTTTGAAAATTGGGAGCCAATTATATTGATATGGGTGTAATTGGGAAGGGCAGAAACAATCTGGCGAATTATTTGGGCATCTACAATAGAGGAGAAATGTGGGTAGAATATGATATGGTGGTCTGCTACTAGATGTGTGGTAGATGTAGTGATACTAGGGTATTGCGAGGATAGCAAGTAATGAAAGTACTCAGTGAGTGTATCATGGGAGGCGAATGAGAGCTGAAATTCCAGTGACTGGATATTGCGATGCAGGCGAGAGGAGATATTGTGCTGATGTAGGCGGCGGGAATGGACAAAGTAGGCTAGGTAGCCAAGGCTAATACCCAGCACAATAGCAAGTATTAGAGATAGGGTAGCATTGCGGGTATAGAATCTAATCCAGCAGAAGGTGAGAATAATAATACCAATTGTGATAAAAAAGTAGTCTACAAAACGGGAATAGCGACGGATATTCATAATTACCTCGAGGAATGATATAAAAAATTATTGCCAAAGTTATGTATGTTTATCCTCTATATTATTGACTTTTTTTGAGTGAAGCATTATAATAATAGAGTCAACAAGACAGAGACATATGTTAAGAAAAATACTAGGAGGTGCAGAATGATTAGCAAGAATGTTTCGGAATACAAAGATGACGCTCTACTCATCTGTGATGTAATGGATGAGCACAAGGGTGCGGATATATTATTGATTGATGTGGGTGCAATATCTAGCGTAGCGGATTTTTTTGTGCTGGTGACTGCTACTAGCAAGCCACATGCAGAGGCATTGATGGAAAAAATAGAGGAGGCTATGGAGAAGCGTGGCCAGAGGATACTACGCAGAGATGGTGTAGGCGATGGCAGGTGGATAGTGGTGGATTTTGGTAACATAGTGGTACACATATTTACACAGGATTTGAGGGAGTTTTATCACATAGAGAAATTGTGGGTAAATGGAAAGAATGCTGTAACTATGCAAGACATACAAAAATACAGAGAAAAAGAGGACAAAGCCAAGGCTGATGCTATAAAGAAAGAGGAGAAGGCAAAGCAAACTGCGGAGAAAAAGGCAGAGAAGGCGAAGCAAGTCACACAAAAGAAAAACAGCAAGGCAGAAGCGAGCAAAAAAGAGGACAAGCCTAAGGCTACCAAAAAGAAGGCGAAAGTAGAGGAATAATGAAGGTAATAGTACACAACATTGAGGACACGCAGAATATAGCAAGATTAATCGCTCCGAAACTAAACGGGGGCGATATTTTGCTATTAAAAGGAGACTTGGGAGTGGGTAAGACAACATTTACCAAGGCGTTGTGTGAGGCATTGGGGGTAGAGGATATGGTGACTAGTCCGACATTCACTATACTCAATCAATACAATGGTAGTATGAATATAAACCA
>JAFVZD010000016.1 GCA_017508345.1 Clostridia bacterium
ATAGTATTCTTTCGTGTGCGGCATGCTGGTCAATGATGTACACTTTATCTTTGTTTTCTAATAGTACGAATGTATTGAATAATTTACCCACAATTTTGCTACTCAAATATTCATCGTCCAAAACATTGTTATCTATTAAAGTATCTTGTACAGGCTTTGGTATAGTATTCTGTGGTTTTATCTCTTGAGTGGGCTCCTCTACCTTGTATTCGCTAATAGGCTTTATTTGTAGTTTTTCTATCAAAATTTCTCCGCCTTGCCAAGGGGCATTCTCTAGTTTGTCATTTTGCTCTATTGTAGGAATAGTAGTAATTACCGATGTATGGGTAATGTCTGTAGGGCTCTCAATACTAATAGTTTTGGTCAAAATCTCGGCAGTGGTATTCATTATTTGTGTCTCAATATCTTGAGTGCTTGCTGGAGCATCTGTGCTGGCTTCATCTGTTTTTGGCATCATATTATATTTGATACTATCATTGAGTGCGTTGTATACAAATGCAAAAATTGCTTGGCTATCCTCAAACCTCACATCAAGTTTGTTTGGATTCACATTGACATCTAATTCTTGGACAGGCATCTCTAGATTGAGCACAAAGAATGGAAAGGATTGTTTCATCATATATTGCTCATATGCCCTACTCACTGCTTGAGAAATCAAATAATTATTGACATAACGGCCGTTAATTATCAAAGTCTGATAAGTTCTATTTGGTTTGAAATATGTAGTTTTGCTACTAAAACCTGTCAATTTGTATTTGTTATTGCTATATTCTACTGGTATTAGATTTTGCAAAGTGCTAGCACCATATACGGCAAAAATAGCATCACTTAGCCCAGTGCCTTGACTATTGTATATTGTCTTGCCATCCGCAATGTACTTTATACTAATATTTGGGTTAGCCAATATCATTCTAGTCATTAGATTGGTAATTTCGTTTTCTTCTTGTTTGGGTTTTTTTAGAAATTTTGCCCTAACTGGTGTATTAAAGAATAGGTTGTTTACTATTATTTTGGTACCATCGGTGGCACCTTTTTCGCCAGAGTCTAGGCAGACTCCACCCTCTAGTGAGATAAAATTGGCTAGTACACTATCCTTTCTCTTGGATATCATCTCTACCTGAGTTACGGCAGCAATGGATGCCAGTGCCTCACCTCTAAAACCAAGAGTTAGGATATTATCTAGATCAGTGGCTAATTTGATTTTGCTAGTAGCATGTGGCATAAATGCCTTGGATAAATCATCCGCGTGCACACCAGAACCGTTGTCTGTCACCACAATGCTAGCAATACCACCGCTAGTAATCTCTAGAGTAATCTTGGTAGCACCAGCATCAATACTATTCTCTATCAATTCTTTGACAATGGATGCTGGGCGTTCTACTACTTCGCCAGCAGAGATTTTATTGAATACGCTAGGCTCTAATACATTTATTTTTCCCATAAATAATTCCTATATTTTTTTCTTTAATTCACTTAGTTTGGCTAATGCCTCAATTGGTGTCAGATAATTGACATCAATATCTTTTAGTATTTGTTTTATTTCTAATAGTTTGGTCTCAGCACCACAATCAATATCATCACCAAAAGTTGATGAAGCGTTGTCTGTGCTAAGTTTTACCTCGTGTTCTCTGAGTATCTCTCTAGCTCGGTGGATTAATTGGCTAGGTACGCCTGCTAGCTCAGCTACCTCTAGTCCAAAACTCTTGTCTGAATATCCTGGTACAATCTTCCTCAAGAAAATGATGCTACCATCACGCTCGCGTATTAAGATGTGATAGTTTTTGATACCAGGGAATAATCCCTCTAGATCGGATAATTCATGATAGTGTGTAGCGAATAATGTCTTGGCTTTGATAGTGTTATTGATATACTCTACCACGGACCAAGCAATACTCAAACCATCATAGGTACTAGTACCACGACCGATCTCGTCCAAGATAAGCAAACTCTTGTCTGTAGCATTCTGTACAATACCTGCTACCTCTACCATCTCTACCATAAAGGTACTGAGTCCTCTACCTAAGTTGTCGCTAGCACCAATTCTAGTGAAAATCCTATCTGTAGGTGCAATCTCTGCACTAGTTGCTGGTACAAAGCATCCCACATGTGCCATATAGGTTATGAGTGCTACTTGTCTCATATATGTACTCTTACCTGCCATATTGGGTCCGGTAATTATTAATGTTCGCTCTTCTGGACTCAATGTGGTATCATTAGGTACAAAGCTCTCTGTCTTGTTGAGTTTCTCTACGATTGGGTGTCTACCATCTAGTATTCGGATAGCATCAATATTTTGGTCAATAATAGGACGGGTATAGCCTTGGTCTATTGCAATATTGGCTAGATTTACCAATACATCTACGATGGCTACTTGTTTGGCTGTCATTTGTAGTGCTGGCAGAGCCATTGTCAATTTGTTGCGAATCTGATTGAAAATCTCTAATTCTTTGGCAAATCTACCCTCATCTGCTGTCAAAATCTTTTGTTGCAAATCTTTTAGATCAGTAGTCATATACCTTTCACTGGTGGTAAGTGTTTGCATTTTTTCGAATCTGAATGGCACTAATTCGGATTGAGTCTTGGATATCTCAAAAAAGTAACCAATTATCTTGTTGTGAGATATTTTTAGGCTCCTGAGTCCGGTGGTCTCTTTTTCTTTTACCTCCAATTCCATTATCCATCTAGTACCATTATTCTTTGCCTCTACAAAGGTATCTAATTCGTGATCAAAACCTGCACGGATGAATCCACTTTCTTTTGTAGAGTTGGGTGCATCTTGGTCAAAAGCAGCCAACAGCATTTGAGAAATTTCTTGCATATCATCTATCGCCTGATAGCAGTCTACTAGCATTTTGCTATTAAAATTGGCTAGTGAGGACTTGATCGCAGGTATTTTGCTCAACGCATCACCTAGAGCAAAACAGTTTTTTGGAGTCAAATTACCATAAGCAATCCTACTACTCAATCTCTCGATATCACTAATATTCTTTAGGGCATCAAACAAATTGGCTCTATGGATATTGTTATTTACTAACTCTTGGATGGCATCCAACCTATCATTAATGGCTACCACATCTTGTAGTGGATGGTCTAGCCAATTTCTGAGCATTCTAGCACCCATAGCGGTTTTGGTCTGATCCAATACCCACAATAGAGAACCATAGGTCTTGCGTTCGGACAAGGACTCGGTAATTTCTAGATTTAGTCTAGTATTCATATCTAGATGCATAAAGTGATTGCTCTTGATTAGTTTTACTTTGTTGATATGGTCTAGATTTCGCTTTTGGGTAACTAGTAGATAATCTACCAATGCACCAGCGGAACAAATAGCTAACCTGCAATCCGCCAAATCCAATACATCAACGCTGGACACTTTTAATTGTTTTAGCAGAGTCTTTTCTGCATATTCGTAATTGAATACAGAATTGATATGTCTGTAAAACTTAGGTGTCACATTGTACTTGACACATGGGAATTCTTGCTCAATCAGGTAGGCTTTGTCATCACAGATGATTTCGCTAGGGGCAATGGATACCAATACATCACTAACTACCTCGATAGCCTTGTCCATATCAAATTGTTGTACACAAAATTCTCCAGTAGATATATCTACCCAGCTCAATCCTATTTTGTGCTCATCCTTTAGGTGAATACAAGCAATGTAGTTGTTTTGTCTTTCGTTGAGAATACTAGTCTCCATTACTGTACCTGGTGTCACCACTCTCACTACATCACGCTTCATCAATTGCTTGCCTGATTTTGGTGGCTCCAATTGCTCACATATGGCTACCTTTTCACCCTTGTTGATAAGTTTATTGATGTATGTTTCTACATTTTGGACAGGCACACCACACATAGGTGCTCTGTCATCCAATCCACTATCTCTAGCAGTTAGTGTCAATCCTAGCATAGGTGCTACACGCTCTGCATCCTCAAAAAACATCTCATAAAAGTCACCCAATCTATACATTAGTACACAATCGGGATATTGTTGCTTTTTGTTCTTGTACTCCTGCATCATTGGTGACAATTTTTTCTCTTTTTCGCTCATTATTTTTCCTCGCTTATTTTTCCTATCAAATTACCTTTTTTGTAATCTATAATATCCAACCATACGAATTCACCCACATTGAGTGTGGCATTTGGTCGGCTAACCTTGGCTACCTTGCCACACTGAGTCTTGGTGATATAGTATTTGTCGTCTTCGCTCTCTACTAGTACGCGTTGTCTAGTGCCTACTAGATTGTGGAATATCTGATCGGATATTTTGTGTTGGATGCTGAGTAATTCGTGTATCCTCTCGCGCTTGATTTCTATAGGTACTTGGTTATCCATTTTTTCTGCAACGGTACCACTACGCTTGCTATAAATAAATATAAATGCATTTGCGTATTCTACTTGTCTAATTAGGTCTACTGTATCCAGATAATCTTGATGTGTTTCTCCTGGGAAACCTACAATAATATCGGTGGACAACATTACACCAGGGATTTTGTCCTTGATCATTTTGATTTGGTCAAGGTACTTTTCTCTAGTGTAATTCCTGTTCATTGCTTTTAGGATGTTGTTGCTACCGGATTGCACAGGTAAATGTATAGCCTTGCTAATTTTGGGATTCTTGGCTATCACATCTATTACATCCACATTTAGATCTTTTGGGTGTGAAGACATAAATCTTACCTCAAAGTCTCCCTCTATATCACAAATATTCTGGAGCAACTCTGCAAAAGTAACTTTGTTTTCCAAATCCTTTCCATAAGAATTCACATTTTGACCCAAAAGTGTAATGACTCTGTAACCCATTGCCACCAATTTTTTTACTTCGTTGTATATAGCCTCTGGCTGTCTACTCTTTTCTCTACCGCGTACATATGGCACTATACAATAGGTACAAAAATTGTTACAACCATAAATGATATTGACATATGCGTGCAGTGTATTATCTCTGGTAATAGTGATTTCACTACTATTTTCCATATAATTTTCATCTTGCAATACTTTGTCTTGGTATGTCTTTTGCTCTAGATATGTATCTAGATAATCTCCAAAGTATTCTACATTGTTTGCACCGAATATAATGTCTATGAATGGGAATTTTTTGCGTAAAGTGCTAGCCATATTCTTTTGCTGAGACATACAACCGCACACTGCTACAATCATATCTTTTTTAATTTTTTTGAGAGGCTTGACTGCTCCAATATTACCCATTATTTTTTGCTCTGCACCCTCTCGGATACAACAAGTATTGAATACTATAATATCTGCTGATTGCATATCCTCTGCTGGCTCGCAACCTCTATCTATTAATTGTCCTGCTATCTTTTCTGACTCATGTACATTCATTTGGCAACCATAGGTCGCTACAAAAAATTTTTTTCCACTAATCATTTGTTTTTCCTCTTATTTAAAGAATATATATATAATA
>JAFVZD010000017.1 GCA_017508345.1 Clostridia bacterium
AGATTTGGCAACTAATGGAAAATGCAGTAAAACAAACTGCAAAAGAATATAACATTACTGAGATAAGGACACCTATATTTGAGGACATATCTCTATTCTTGCGTTCAGTAGGTGAGTCTAGTGATATAGTAAATAAAGAAATGTATGTTTTCAAAGACAAAGGCGATAGGACTATGGCACTTCGCCCTGAGGGTACAGCAGGCGTAGTGCGTGCTTGTATAGAGAATGGCTTATTCAACTCACCACTGCCACTAAAACTCTGGTACTTGGGCAACAATTATAGATACGAGAATCCCCAAGCAGGTAGATATCGTGAGTTTACGCAATTTGGTGTAGAGTATTTTGGTAATGATTCACCTCTAATAGACGCTGAATTAATACTACTTTTTCGTGATATTTTGACCAAACTAGGTGTCACCAATTATCAAATTCAATTGAATTCTATCGGTTGTAGAGAATGTAGACAAGACTACAACAAACAGATTAGAGAGTTCGCTCAAAATAATCTAGATAAACTCTGCAATGATTGTCGACACCGTGCTAGCACCAATCCTTTGCGTATGCTAGATTGCAAGAATGAGGATTGTCAAAAACTATTGCAAAATGCTCCCAAGCTTATGGATACTATGTGTCCTGATTGCAAGGAACACTTCGCCACACTCACTTCCATACTAGATGACTTCAAGGTGCCATACACTGTCAATACCAACCTTGTACGCGGTTTGGATTATTACTCTAGGACAGTTTTTGAGTTCGTTGCAGAGATTGATGGCAAACCATTGACATTTGGTGGTGGTGGTAGATATGATTACTTGGTAGAAGAAATGGGTGGTAAAAGTATGCCGGGATGTGGTTTTGCAATTGGGTTGGATAGACTAAAATACTTAGTGCAGAGCAACAACAAACAGACAGATTTGGTATACATTGCTAATGCTGGTAGCGTCAATGTTTACGAGTGCTTTAAATTAGCCAATGTTTTACGCTCAGCGGGTATACATACAGAGGTCAACCTAAATAATCGTTCATTCAAGGCACAAATGAAATATGTAGACAAGGTTAATGCCCGTTACCTAGTGGTAATTGGCGATGATGAGTTGACTAATGGCGTATTCACGGTCAAGAACCTTAATACCGGTCAAGATTGTGTTGTCCCTGCTCAAAATTTGATAGAATATTTGTCACTCAGTGACCAAGAACTAAAAAAAGTTACAAAATATGCTGATTTTTAATTGTCTTTTATTCAAAATTAGTATATCATAATAATTAGATAGTTGCGTAAACTAACTACTGAGGTTCTTACCTCTACGATTCAAAAGTAAATAGGAGAAATTTATTATGGCAGAAATTCAACATCTAGATACAGATGGATTTAATCAAGTGGTGGTTGATGGAAAAAAATTAGTTTTGGTGGACTTTTACGCTACATGGTGTGGCCCTTGCAAAATGTTGAGCCCAATTCTAGAGCAAGTAGCTGATGAGATGGGTGACTCCATCCAAATAGTCAAGATGGATATTGACGAGTGTATGGAGTTGGCACAAGAATATGGTATTATGAGTGTACCTACTATGATACTATTTGAGAACGGTGCAGAGATACAACGCGCTGTGGGTTTCAGACAAAAAGCCCAAATAGTGGATATGATCAAGTCCAAAATGTAATAAAAAGAGCATCAATGCTCTTTTTTGTTTATCTATATTCAAATTCTCTAACAAAGACACATTTTACCCCTATTTCAGGGCAAATTTTATGCTAATTTCCCTAAAATACGCATAAATATCAACTTCGGTATTGACCTTTTTGGCAAAATATGATATAATAAACTAGTTGTAATAATGATAATAAAAAAGGAGGGGTACTATGTCAAAGGCTGTATATCGCATTCTGGTAGCAATGTTATCCATTGTGGTTTTGTTTTGTAGTTACATACTTTTTAGTGCAGTAGTAATGACCAATAGGGTTAGCTTTGAGAGTAGAGAGGCCGTAGCATGTGATTATGCACGACCAAAGTTTTTGGATATAGACAAGGATCAGGCTATACAATTAGTCAACCAACATTTTGATATGAGTTATATCCTGAGAATAGTGGATCTGGATGAGTCCCTATTCGGTCAATCCATTGTGCCTATTAGTCTAGTATTGTTGGATAATAACTTGAATAGTACTCAGACTATACAGACATTAGCACACGAATTATGTCATATCAAGTACTACACAAACAATGAGACATATACCGAGTATATGACCTTTGTGGAATTGTATGAGAGTGATAATGAGTATCTAAAGAACGCGGCAGAATGGATGATTTATGAGCATCTGGTCTTGCATGCCAATTATGGTACTGCCTATGATATCAGTTATTATATAGCAGAGTATCTAGGACTGGATGCCCATGTGGTCAACTAATTATATTTATAGGAGATATTATGAACAAAATATATTTAGATAATGCTGCTACTACGGCTATGAGTAGCGAAGTATTGAATGAAATGGTGCCATATATGACGAGTATATATGGCAACTCTAGTAGTTTGCATAGTTTTGGTAGAGATGCACTATCCGCTCTGGATTTGGCTCGTGATAGGATTGCTCGTGGATTGGGGTGTGATGCGGATGAGATTTATTTTACTAGCGGGGCTACCGAGGCCAACAACTGGGCATTATTAGGTATCGCTAAGGCTAATAGAGACAAGGGGAATCATATCATCACTAGCAAAATCGAGCATCCTAGCATATTGCGTGTGTGTGAGCGATTGGAGAACGAGGGCTTCCGTGTGTCTTACCTTGATGTGGATTGTGATGGTTTTGTGCGTATAGATCAATTGTTGCATGAGATAAACACTGATACAATACTTATTTCTATTATGTCTGCAAATAACGAGATTGGTACTATACAGAATATCCAAACAATTGCTAATATTGCCAAAGAGAAAGGTGTAATATTGCATACTGACGCTACCCAAGCAGTAGGTGCAGTGAATTTTAATGTGCACGAGATGGGGATAGATTTGCTTAGCCTCAGTGGACACAAATTGTATGGTCCAAAGGGTATAGGTGCTCTGTATGTTCGCAAAGGTATCGCTATTAGTCCGTTTATGATGGGTGGAGCACAAGAATCCAATTTGCGTGCCGGCACTACCAATGTTCCCGCTATTGTAGGATTGGGTAAAGCAGTAGAGTTGGCTACCCGTGATATTGTTACCAACACTAAGGGTATGCGTAGACTCCGTGACTACTTTATTAGTGAGGTCCAATCCAAATTAGAGTTGGTTTACCTCAATGGTCATGCTATACAACGCTTGCCTAACAATATCAACCTCTCATTTGGTATGGTAGAGGGTGAGAGTATTATGATGTTATTGGATATGGCAGGTATCGCGGTATCCAATGGCTCCGCTTGCTCTGCAGGTTCAGTAGAACAGTCTCATGTACTCTCTGCCTTGGGGCTTCCACAAGATTTGGTACAAGGTGCTGTGAGATTTAGTTTGTCCAAGAGTACCACTAGAGAAGAGATTGATATCGTAATAGATGAATTGGTTCGTATTGTTACCAAACTTAGACAGATTTCACCTATTGCCAAGTCTCAGGTAGGTAAAGGGGGTAATTGCAAATGTACAACCAAAAAATAATTGATGTCTTTGCAGCGGCAAAGAATGCTGGAGTACTAAAAGGTGCTAATGGTGTAGGTACTGCTACGGATACAATTTGTGGCGATGTAGTGCGTATTTATCTAAATATCCAGAATGACAAAATAGTAGAGGCAAGATTCAAGGCCTTTGGTTGCGTAGCAACAATTGCTAGTGCTAGTGTACTCACCGATATAGTAATATCCAAGACTGTTGACCAAGCCCAACACCTTACCGATACTCATATCTACAATGCACTAG
>JAFVZD010000018.1 GCA_017508345.1 Clostridia bacterium
ACATTTAGGTGTCACCCAAACCGCATACTTTTTTGACAAATCTGCTGGAAATATTGACCCAGTAGAGTTGAAAGCCAATGGTACATCTGCTACCAATTTAATTAGCAATGTGAATTCTGCCACAAAGAGCGAATTCCCTGTTAACTCATATATCGATAATCTAGATACCTATATGCTGGTACTTGATTTTGCAGTTACCAGTTCTCCGGGTGTCAATTTTAGTTCAAACTTTTCACTCAATATCGCATTTATGGCGGATGTTCAGTATGATATGGATAACGAACACCTACTTACAGTTAGTCAGCCAATCAACCAAACATCTCCAGCTTGGACCAAGGTAGGTTACAACGCAAATCTCACTGCCCAAGCCACAAAATTGGAGACCAACTCACTGACAACATTAAAGAATGCCTACGACAATCGAGATGAATATGGTAATACCAGCAACACCCACATTATAGATGATTATGTAAATGCTGTTGTTTACCGCGATATAGATATAGTCAATATTGATATAGCCACAGGCGAAGTAATTGGTAAACTCAGTGATGTAAATTATGATTTTGAATGGTATGGTGGAGCGGTCACCTTGCCTAGTGGAACAACACTTGCTAGCGGTAGAGTATTATCAAAGAGTGAAACATTCACAGTAGATTGCTATACATATTACCCTACAATGTATCTCCGTCGCTGGATGGTAGGTGATACCCAATATATTACACTCAGTGACCAGTTTTTTCCCGGTTCTACCAAGATTGATGCCTACTACACCGCCACATTCGAGAGCACAATTTTTAATCCAGATTATTCCGTGGCAACCAATAGTTTAGGTAATATTATTCCTCGTAGTTACTCATATTGGTGGACACCACTTACCAATGGTTCCGCTGCTCATTTGCAAACATACTACAACTTTGGTACTCTGAGTGGCTCTACTGCTAGTACCACCCAGACACAATACCTCGCATGGACAAACAATCTAACTACTACTTGGCAAAATTACATATTCGCTAACCCAAGTATGTCTAGTTACATTACCGCTCAAGGTGTTCAAGGAGAAAACTACCATGCATTTGTATATAAATTGTTATATCTAGTAAAATATGCTGATAACAATTCCCAAGAAATGATAGGTTATGGCAACTCATACACCTACAATCTCTACCATGCCAGTGGTATTACAATAGAAACACCGAATGGAACGATTACAACAGGTGGAGGGGACAACTTATCCCGATACTCATCCGAACGAGGTGGAGGTGTAATAGGACTCAAAGGAACAAAAAACAACTCAGCAGGAGAAGGAATAAACTATAACAATGCAGGAATGTGCTATGGGTATGCATATTCAACTCCAATGTATTCACAAGAATTTTTAACTTATTTTTCATCTAGCAAAAGTATATTGTTGGATGGCTATATAGGTAGTGATAAATTTACATCTGTATGGTGTATGGGGATATGTAATTCATGGGGTAATTTATGGAAATGGATATTTGGTACTGCATCATTATATGATGAAAGCTCAGACCTAATATATGCTTATATTAATTTTGAAGAGTATGATGCTTCTACAGAAAATTATATTACAGATAATAGTACAGATAGTTGGGTAAATCAAAATAATTATATACTTTCAAAAAACTATTCACGCCTGACTTATACACTGCCAAAATCTTCCAATTGGTTTAGGTATGCAGGAGTTAGCAATGTAAGTAGTAGAAAAGGTATACAAAGTTTAATAGGTTTACCATCATCTGCATCAACTACAACAGTAAAAGAAATTACAGGATTAACAGATTATTATTGGGCAAGTACGGCTGGTTCGGCTACTTATGGAATACTTCACAGCGGTTATTCAAAAGAAGAAGCCAGTGATGGTATATACACATTTAATGTTTCAGGTACACTAAATGTTACATATGGATTTATAGGTTTTCGCTCCATGTTAATCAATTAACAATCTCATTATATTTCTCAAAAAAACAAACCATATAGTTTGTTTTTTTGTTTGTTAATCACTTGTATTTCACTTTCAAAAATCTTGCTTTTGTGCGTATTATGACTTGTTTTGTCGAATACAAAATAAGTTTATTGATTTTATTTGCTATTATTTGTTATTTTTTATATCATAAAGAAAAAAATTAAGGAGTATTTATGATAAGTCAAAATTCTATTAGTATCAAGGATTATGCCAAAATGGCAAAAAAGCGTTTGTCCTCTGGCTACTGGACTGTTATTAGAGAAAAAAGGAACGAATTGATATCCAATTCATCTTGCACCAACATTGACAAAATGCAGCAGGCATACACTAGGCGTATAGAGAGGAATTTGCAGAGTGAAATGTTTACCGATGATGATACAATGCTCTACAAAAAGGTATGCAAAATGCAAGAGCAGGATACCTTTGTGCTCAACCCAATCAGTAGACTTATTGACCATTCTGTATATGACAAGATGAGTGACAATGACAAACAACTATACATACTAAAATTGAGCAATAAGTACAATGAGCTATTAGAACGCTACAATGCAGAACACAACGAGAAAATTGGTGCTTTATAATTTTTTTTGAAAATAGGTGCTTTTTTTGCACCTATTTTACTTGTCAAAAATTCAAA
>JAFVZD010000019.1 GCA_017508345.1 Clostridia bacterium
ATTGCAAAAAATTATCCGCAGTAAATGTGGGGAATTGGAATACTTCACAAGTAGAAACTATGAAATATATGTTTCAGGGATGTATTACCTTCCGTCCATTAGACTTGAGTAGCTTTGATACTAGCAAGGTAACGGATATGAGCTGGATGTTTCATGATTGTAGGAATTTGAATAGCCTAAATATTACTAGTTTTGTGACAGATAATGTCACAAATATGACACGAATGTTTTCGGATTGCTGGAATTTGACCACGCTGGATTTGGGGCATTTTAATACAAGTAAGGTAACTAGTATGCAGTTAATGTTTGAACAAATGACTAATCTGACATCACTGAATGTGAGTAGTTTTGACACGCGAAATGTAACTGATATGCAGAGTATGTTTCAGGGATGTGCACGATTAACTGTGTTGGATGTTACAAATTTTGATACTAGTAAAGTTGAGATTATGGCATGGATGTTTAATGGTTGTCACTCTTTGACAGAGCTGGATCTAAGTAGTTTTAGTGTTGGTAAAGTAAATAGTATGTATTATATGTTTCATGCTTGTCCTAGTTTGGTCACTATTTATGTTAATAGTGATTGGGATGTCAGTCATGTGCATAGTAGTACAGAGATGTTTTTGTCATCTACATCACTAGTTGGTCAAAATGGCACTACTTATAATGCAAGCCATATTGGTGGAGAATATGCTAGAGTGGATATGCCGGGGAGCCCTGGGTATTTGACGCTAAAGAATTGAGAAAATGGATGACTGTGGTCATCCATTTTTCGTTAAATCCACACAAGTATATTAAAAAAACTAGGGCTATGTTTGTCCATTTTGATATTGTGGGTAGATTTTGTGTCGAATGCGATGTATCACATAAAAAAACAAGGCTGGATTTGCCACTTTTGATGTTGCTTGTATAATTGTAGGAACCTTGGGTAATATAATAATGTAACACCAAAAAAATTAAAGAGAGGTAAATTATGGCATTTAATCCATTTTATGAAGCAGGAAAAGATAAGAGCAAGTTATTCGATAGTTGGAACAAATTATATCCAATGAGTTATGACAAAAATGAGGTAGACCCGTACACAAAGACTAGAATTATACTAATGAATGGTGCGGAATTTGAAGCCAACTGGTTTATGCATCAATTCAGTAGGCACTGTCCTGACAATGATTTGCGTAGGGCAATAGCATTCGTAAGACGCAATGAACAGCAACAACAAAAACGCATAGCTTGTCTAAAGCCTATTGATGAGAGCATATTGGAGACAACTATTAGTTATGAGCAGTTGGCAGTTGATTTGACTGCGAGGCTAGCACAAATGGAGAAAGATCCTTATGTAAAGAGTGCTATGGATTTGGCATTATTAGAGGATTTTGACCACTTGTATAGGTATGCGGACTTACTAGAGTTTGATACTGGCATTCATGCAGAAAGACTGGTGGGTAAGTATACAGAAATTATGCCAGGTAGACCTACTATTGCGGAGCATAGGCATCCTAATGATGATATAAGATATTTTGTGGACTTTAAAAAGGCGGATCCTATTACAAAATTGAATATTAATATTATTACAGCAGCAGAGCAACAGACAATGAATTATTATATGAATGTAGCGGGATTTTATCAAAATGACTTAGGTAGGCAATTGTATCAAGAGATAGGAATGATTGAGGAGCAACATGTATCTAGTTATGGTAGTCTATTGGATACTAGATGTACATGGCTAGAGGAATTATTGATGCATGAGTATACGGAGTGTTATTTGTATTATTCTTGTATGCAGAGTGAGACAGATGCAAAGATTAGGAAAATATGGCAAGCACATCTAGAGGATGAATTGACACACTTGCAACTGGCTAGTGAGTTATTGGAAAAATATGAGGGCAGGCATTGGCAAGAAGTATTTACTTGTGGCGGTGATTTTCCAGAATTATTGGTATTGGGTCCAAATGTTGAATATGTGCGTAATATTTTGGCTAATACAGTAAGGAATACTGCAAAGAAAGAGGAAGTAGTAGCATTGGATAGTTTGCCTGATGATTATGAGTATTTTTGTTATCAAAAGAGTGTGAATAGTCCAGTATCTAGTGTGCCTAGTCACAAGGTAATCACAGAATATATTGAGGCTAATGGTATGGATTATAGATTTGAGGTGGAGCCACATCCAGTCAAAGCTCTGCAAAACAGAGAAAAAGATAATACTGAGATAGGCAGAATACAGGGTAAATAAAAAAATGTTTAAAAATAATCAAAAAATATTGTTAAATTCATTTGCCAAGATTGATATTGAGTGCTATAATACTCTTGGATGAAATATTATTTTGTCCGACTTGGCGATATTGTCATCTTGTATACGCGACATTCTGTATAGAGTGACAAAAAATAGGAGAATTAGATCATACTGCCGATTTGTTTTTTGGGTACTATAAGCCGAGGAAATAGGGTAAGAAAATTATCTTATTGCACTTTTACTCAAAGTGCGGTACTCATTGGTATGTATGATTGTGTATAAAAAATAGACGCAACTGGATATTTTTTATAAAAAACGGGAGTAAGATGACCTCTCGTTTTTATTTTTTGATAAAAAGTGACAAAATATTACTTAAATATATAAAATGTGGTAAATAAATTTGACAAATTTTTTTAG
>JAFVZD010000020.1 GCA_017508345.1 Clostridia bacterium
ATACCCGCTAGTATAATACACAATCACACTGGCAATACTTATTGGTGTCATAATTAGTATGGCAGTGGCTTGTGCCTTTTGATTCTCTAGTCCCGCCAAAAGCAACATTGGTACACACAACATTCCTCCGCCTCCACCAAACAATCCATTAGCCACTCCTACTAGCACTCCACCTATCACAAATAGTATAATTTTGCCAAAAGTTAATTCAATTTTGCTCTGCATACTATTATTATTGACTTTTTTTTATTAATCTACCCTCAAAAACTTGCTTTATTTTCTAGTTTGTATTATAATGTGATAGTTTAAACAATGCTAAAAGGTGAACAAAATGACAAAATTCAATACTTTAAAGAAAATTTCTTTTACTCTTATTCTACTACTTGCATTTGTACTAGGTCAAAATGCATTCCTTTTTAGTTTTTTGACTAATCAAGGTTCTGACACAATCGCCACCACCCCAGTATCCGCACTAAGTACAGACGGTTACAAAAATAATGAGACCGGCTTGTTATCCGACAGTCAGTTTAATAACGCTAGTGATAGCAGTTACCCACTCAGCACTAGCTACTGGACATTGGATAGCAAGGATTCCAACATCAAGACCGGTATTATAGACCTAACCCCTGGTACTATGTCCTCCTACAACTATACTTCTTGTGGATTGGATAGTACCAAATTACCTGCTCAACCAGGTGGCAGTGAGCAAAAAGTACTCATGATCAATGCTGGAGAGTCACGCGTATCCAAGGGATATTCATCAAAGAATGGTATACAACTCAGTGCAGGATCATTCTACAAAATATCCATAAATGTTTGGACAGACAGCAATGCCTTCGCTTCTATATATTTATATAATAACGATGCTCCTACTAGTGATATGTCCTTTACC
The DNA here is from genome assembly GCA_017508345.1 of Clostridia bacterium. The sequence goes on from JAFVZD010000020.1 coordinate 893, forward strand.
CCTATTGATACCAACAGACAATGGACAAACTACACTTTCTGGGTAGCTACTAGCGAGATTGTGGCACCAAAACTCAACCTAGACCTATATCTCGGTACCAAGGCTTTTGGTGTATCTAGTACAGCAATAGAATCCACTGGTATGGTATTATTTGATAATGTTACCATTACCCGCTACTCTGAGAATCTATTCAATACAGACAAGAGAGCTAATACACTCAACAAGATTATCACACTAAACAACGATATTACCAACATCCTACCACCTATCTCTACCGAGATAGTTCCGGGATATGTTACCAACGACTTTGCCCTATGGGACAACACCAATATAGGTGATGCGTTTATGAATAATATTGCCGATATCAACAACTATTCAGGCAACTATGGTGAAGTATTAGGTGTAACACCTGGTGACAACTTTAGGACTGCGACCAACTCAAATGGTATCGTATTTAGTGCGACATCAGGTGCTTCCTTTATCAAATCCCCAGATATCTTCCTAGATCGTAATACTATCTATAGATTCTCATTCTGGGCAAAAGGTGAAATTTCATCCGGCAACTTGATGGCAAAGATTGAGATTGATGACCAAACATCTACTACAGATGAGCCTAACCTCAAATCAGCTACATTTACTACACTTAGTGCTACTAATGACAATTACACCAATGGATGGAATCAATACTCATTCTATGTTACTAGTCACCCTCTATCTGGTACCAAAGCTAATATTACTCTAGGTATTGGTGATGCATCTAGTAATGCTACTGGATATGTATTCTTTACCAATTTGACTACCCAAACAATTACTAACGAACAACTACAAAAAGCATCCAGCATTGGAGAAGCAAAATCTGTAGAAACAGCACCAACAGGTGACGCAAAATTTACTAATGGTTACTTTAACCTAGTAGACAGCGACAACGATGTGACCACATTAGATACACCTCGCAATTGGACACACCAAGAGGCAGATGCTACTGACATAACTATGTATGGTGTAATCAATATTGATGATGCTTATTACAATCAATACAACATTGGCAACAACATCAAGCAGCCAGTTTCTGACAACAGACACAATGTGCTATTTATGCGTAATGACAACCCTACCTACCAGAGTTACTACTCTGCTAGTAGCGAGACACTCAATTCATTGAGCAACACCACCGCTGACAATGGATACTACACTATCAGTATAGATATCCAGACACAAAACTTAGGCAACTCCAATAGTGGTGCTTATGTATATTTGTACGACAACAATAACAATATCATCACATGGTTCCGTGCCGTATCTGACAAAGAATGGACAACCTATACTGTTTACATCAAGACATATTACATCAGCACTACCATTACTCCGCACCTACAATTAGGTAACGCAAACCAACCAACTACTGGTGCAGTATTCTATGATAACTGTGAATTAACTACTATTACAAAAGCAATTTATGATGAAGCAACTATCAACAACAATACAACATTTGCCGTAGACCTCAGTACAGACAAATTTGATATCCAACCATCCACAGACGGATCAATTGGTGTACCTAACCTCTGGAAAGGCACCATCAACGAGACTAGTCTAGACAAGAGCGAAGCCAACCGAGCTGGTACTATTAATGTACAAGACCTAAATAGCATTGGTATACCATTCAGTACTGATGAGGATGACAACAACCTTCTATTCATCCGCTCAAATGCAGATAGTTACTGCTACTTTGAGAGCACACTACCACACAAATTAACCGCAAACAACTACTATGTATTCAGTGTAAAAGTAAGAACTATTGGTCTTAGCCAACACATTGACAACAACAATGGTGACCCATTCGGTGCTAGTATCGTGATTACTGGTTACCAAGACGCTGAGTTCTTTGGTATAGATACTACCCCAGTGGACAAAGAAGGCAAAAAAGTTACTTACAACAACATACTAGATGCATACAATGACCAAAACAATAAATTTGTAGAATACACTATGTACCTATGCCCTACCGAAGACTTGGACTTCGACATTCAATTAGGTTTAGGTTACCTAGATGCTCTCACCAGTGGATATGTATTTTTTGATGATATTAGCCTAACTAATATCACCGAGGATGAGTACAAAAATCTTACCAGTCAATACAAAAGTGAAGAAGAATACCCTGCTCACATCATTTCTTTAGTAAATGCTAGCACTACAGACGATGAGCCTGAGACATACAGCCCTAATTTCGATTGGTTGGGTATTCCTACCGTTATCATAGCAATTGCAGTAGTTGTCGCAGTAGTAGGATTTATGATCAAGAGATTAAACGAAAAACGCAAACAAACCGTTACTGTTAGCACCAATTACGACCGCGTAGATACCTTGCTAAAAGATGTTGATCGTAGGAACGAACTATCTGCCATCAACCTCAAATTACGCAATCTAGAGGACGAATTAATGATTAGTGAAAAATTCTTGCGTGAAGAAATTGCCGCTAACGAAAAAGAAATTGCCGAGTACAATACCGCTCAAGAAATTGCTAGCGATACCGGTATCAAGATAGAATCACCTATCAACCACCAAGAACGCGAACAAACCATTGAACAACTAGAATTAAATATCGCACAAATCAAGAACGATATAGAAATCCTCAAAATGGAAAAAATCAAACTCAAACAAGAGGAACAAAACGACATCAACCGAGCGCGTTCTAATGTAACAATCAAAAAGCGTAAATAAACAAAAAATACTAGGTTAATTCCTAGTATTTTTTATTTCAACTTAGACATCTTTAATAGTCCATCGCGTTCTCGTTTGGTAGTCCTCTTTCTACGCTTCAACTCCAATTTCTTTAACACCAATATGATTTGTAATGTGACAGCATCTTCAAAATTCCTTATATCCAACCCCAATAACTTATTAATCTTATCCAATCTATAAACCAAAGTATTCCTATGGATATTAGCCATCTTGCTGGTTTGGATAATATTGAGATTGTTAATAAAAAACAATTCCACCATTTTTACTAATTCATAATCATTCAAAAAATCCTTTACACTATGCTCTTGCATAATGTTACTAATAGAACCCAGAGCATTCTCATCCAAATTAGCCAACAATGTACCTAGCATAGTGGAATTAATAGATAATTTACTAGTGTAATCACTTTGTTTCAATTTGATTATCCTCCAAACTTCCCAAGTGCATATATGCTTTTTTGTTAATAATTTGCATATCACAATCCGATTCTTTTGCATAAGCCATGATTACTATTTTGTCTTTTCTCTCCGCTGCCACCAATTTTCTCAACGCATTATTTAATCTTTCATTTGTAGTGAAATCTCTCTCCAGTTCGCATTCATCACACAATAATATATCAATAGGTCTTAATGCCAATCTAACAATCTGCACTAACCTCTTGTCACTCCTACACAAAGTGCTCACTCTAACCTTTCTCAAATTGCTAATACCATACTCATCTAATACTTGTGTAATGATACTATCCCAATATGCTTTGTCTATATTACGCTGCTTTAATACCCATTGCAAGTTCTTTTCAACAGTCTTTGTCTCAAAGAATACTGG
>JAFVZD010000002.1 GCA_017508345.1 Clostridia bacterium
CATGTGGTAGTGGTATACAAACCACAGGATTTGGAATTTTTGGAATTGACGGAATTGGTCAGGAGTCATATAGCCACTAAAAAGCAAAATGAGAGTGTATATGTACAGGCATTGTATGCTTTGGACAAATGTATGGGTGGAGTAGCTGTATTTTGTTTGACTAGCAAGGCCATGGATAGATGTACCAATCAACTAAAGGATAACAACTGTGAATTTGACTTTTTTGCAGTTTGTTTGTCTAACGAAAAAGTGGGCACGGGTGGTTATAGTGAATATGCAGAATATGTGACGGATACTACGATGCGTAGAGTACCTGAACTCAATAAAAATGCTAATAATATCACATTTAACTATAGGAAAGTAGATCAGATAAAAGAAATTAGTCTATACAAAGTGACTGCACAAAATGTATTGAGGAATGCTATTAGGTTTGGACTAGCGGATATGGGTACACCTGTATTTGGTGATACTGATTATAATGGAGACAAACTAGCCAAAGGTACTCATGTGGCATTGTGTTTAGTGGATTTTTCGTTTGAGCATCCTATTACTAAGGATAGGTTGAGATTTAGGTGTTTGCCACCTATAGAGAGTAAGCCATGGTCATATTTTGATATGGAAAAGATACTGAGAGTAGCTAGATAAAATCAAAAAAGCAAAGGAGAGAGTATGAATTTTTTTGCAAATTTGTTGAAACTCATCTTGATAATTGCACTGATTGGTGGAATAGGATATGGTTGTTATGCGTTGTTTTTTAAACCAGCATCAACCCAAAGCGTTTTGAGTGAATATGATAGTGTAATTACCTCAGATAATAATAAGATTATACAAAAAAATGTAGGTTTGGATAGTGCTAATGCTTATAACGAATTTAGTAAAAGTGTAGACAGTATATATGATGAAGTGGTGTTGTTATATTTGGCTGAGTATGAATTGATGGATACAATGTTGCCAGAGGTATGTTTTGGTAAGCAGAGTGGTGTAATGACAAAAGTGATTAATTTATTGTCTAAATATAATGATGCAGTAAATAGTACTGCAGGTGCTATGGGAATATTCAATAGTGATAAACAGACTTTTGGTGCTAATCCGTCATCATCGCAAATCACAACATTAAAGAATGAATTCAAGACTATTGCTAATTGTTTGTTGGTACAGGTTGATGTTTTGGTAGATATCAATGCCGAATTGTTACCTTATGCAAAGGCAAATATATATGGTGGAGATAATGTGGCTAAGTACAATATCAAGTATTTGATGTTAGAGTCATTAAATATGCAGGGCAATACTTTGATTAATGTATTACAGAGTGAGCAAGGCGTAGTTGGAGAAAAATTGTTTGATAATACAAAACAATTGTATCAAGTTTTTTGTGATAGCAAGAACAATAATTTTGTCAGAACAAATGCGACAATTACTGATGAATTTGTAGTAGATTATGACAAAATCGACAAGAAGGCATTCTTTAATGCTTTGGACAAGAATAAATATTACAACGATATGCTCGCTGTTTTAGAAAAAGATGCCGTGCAAACTGTGATGATATACTTTGGGTTTATTATGACCAATCCAGGGGGTGAGTAGGATGAAATTGAATAAGATTGTGGGTTTGATATGTGCAATAGTTATTGCTTTTGTACCATTTACTTTGGGTGGTTGTAATGGTGGTAATACTTATGAGTATTCAGATTTGCAGACATTGTATAATGAGATTGTGAACGAAAATAGTGATATTTTTGTCAATGATGGACGAGTAAAGATAGTATATAATAATGCTAGTCTAAATAATGTGATTTTGACTAGTAGTGCAAATAGTCAATTCAACAAGTTGAGTGGTGATAGCACCAAGACTTATGCTATATTTGAGCCGACTTTTGGGGCTAGTTTGTTGGTAGTGAATGAATTTATCAAAAAGCCTTATATTGATCAATCCAAGTTTGATAAAAAAGCTAGCACACAATTGTATAATGAATTATTGACATTAGA
>JAFVZD010000021.1 GCA_017508345.1 Clostridia bacterium
ACTAGGTAAATATGGTGCTAGTAGCGAGAATGCTACCATAACTTTTGATGTAGGTAAGGCTGGTGTGGATATATCTAGTACGCAGGTGAATACTGCACCGGTGGTGCGTGACTATGCGTTATTTACTACAATGGGAGCAATAGAGCGTAGCATTGATGGAATAAGATTGAATCCTAGCAATCCTACTACAATACTGGATAGTGATACTGCTGAAATTGTGGCTAATACCAATAGTATGAATGCATGGATATGTAATTTGGGCAAAGGCACGGGGGAATTAGGAGCGGATTATAATGCTAATTACATTGCTAAATATGGCAAGTATCTACAGATTAGGATAATGGAAGAGGTATTGGACACTACCACAAAGACTACTATTGGAGTATATAACAACTACACGGTGGCGGACAAAAATACTAGGATAATGGAATTGGCGAGGGCAATACCTAATCTAGGGATTGTGAATGATACTACACTCAGTAGCAAGATAAAAGATGTGGTATTGCAGGAGATAATAGGTAGCACTGCCATTACTCGTAGTACACAGGCTATCAGTGTGCAAGAGAAGTATACTTGGGAGATAGATCCTAGTAATATCAGGTATGGTGTGGGTGAAGTGGTGTATAATATGAGTGTAGTAACCGCTACCAAATCAGATGGTACAGACTATATGGAGAATGGTAGTGTGGTAAATATTGTGGATACTGTGGGTACAGCACAAAAATTGTATGATGCTAGTGATAATCCGATATTGGTAATTATGCAAAATAAGTACAATGAGAATGTGCTGGTACACGCTAGAGAGGGACAAGAATTAACTATACCAGACACGGATATTAAATATAGTGTGGGAGAGATAGTATATACTACAGAGTATCAGACTGTACCTGCTACAAAAAAATCAGGTGAAGTGTGTACGGACACTGGTGGTAATGTGGTAATGATAGCGGATACATATAGCACGGCAGAATTATTGTATTATCCGGATGGTATGCCAATACTAGTTACCAAAGATATAAATGGTACAGATGTGCAAGTGCATGCGGTAGATGGTGACGAATTTATCCTAAATGGAGCGGGAATACCTAATCTAGGTAATATTAATTATGAGCGAGTGCTGGATGCCAACGACAATGGGATAATCGACAATAGTGTATATACCAATGCTGTATTGTATGGATACACATATAGTACGGATGTGGATAGTATTGTGGATGCAATGCTACAATGGGGTAGTAGTATGCCTAAGGTGGATAGTAGGGAAATATTGAGTATAGATAGTACCAAGTATTATAGTCCTATCACAGAGCCTACTCAAGGTAAACTAATGGACATTGAGCATATGAATTATGAGAATTATAATAGTGCTATTGTATATAATAGTCAATTTGCTTTCCCTTGGCTACTAGGACTAAGCATACAGAGCAAGAGTAATCTAGAGATAGATGTGTACATCAGGGCGAGAAAGACATATCTAGATGGCCTACAATTTAATACAGTCACTCAGGTATTGAAACTAGGTACAATGCACACGGATAGCAGTGAGGACTTTTGTTGGGATGGCGAAGTAGAGGATGAGACAGAGGTGGATTATGATACTCTGGTAGCCAATAGTCGAATGTGGGATATTTGTCTTGAATTTGGTGAATTGTTGCCTGAGGTGACTATTGCGGACATATTGCCTAATAGTGATGCGTATATAGATGATAATGGTGTATTGCAGTATAGCATTACAGATATAGATTTTACTAGAGAAAAATTTAAGGATTATAAGTATATATACTATATGCAGACGCAAGGTATGACACCGCCATCTAGTGATGGAAAAGTGATGACTGAGGTGGTGGAGGGACAAGACACATTGAGTCAGACCCAAGGATACTATCAGAGCGGATATGACAGATATTTGAGTACGGATAAACTCACGGGAACGGCGGGTGATAATAGGGAAGTAACATTTAGCCAAAACCTAATAGTATACAATGACCAGAATTCTCAAGAGGATTATATAGAGATAATATTTGATGTAAAAAACAAACATCAAGTGAGTGATAGCACATTCAAATTTTATATAGAGCAATATCCGTTGACACAAAATGAGGAAGATTAGATTTTTTCCTCATTTTTTGATAAAAAAAGATATTGACAAAGTGGGGAAAAAGTGGTAAAAATTATATACACTTAATAGAAGGGGGAGAAATAATGAGTATAGTAGGTATAGAGAAGAGCAAGAAAAGAGAGGCGAAGGAGGCTCGAGAAGTCAAAAAGAGTGTAAATGAGGCGTTTTTTCTCAAAAGGATAGACCCAATTACAATTAAAGAAAATCGTGATGTACAGGATAATTACATAGTGCTAAAATTGGTGGAGGTTAGTGGTAGAATAGGGGCTGTGATGTGGAATACTAGATGTGAGGAAGGCATAATGAATCGTGATGTGGTGTATGCTGACACGGGCTTTGGTGTAGATGATATATCTACTCAGAGAGTACTGAGTGGTGTCAAGACACTAAAGAGTGTGGGAGATGTACATCTAGGTGGGATGTATCAAGTGAATGCGGATAATCAATTGGTTAGACAGGATAATTGGACTGAGTTGCACAGGGCTAGTGTAATGAGTGAGGTACTAGACAAATGTGATAATGACTATACTACACCAGTGGATCGTGATGTGATAGAGGGTATGCGTGCTGATGTGTGTGCTATGGTCAAGGATGGTGTAGTACGCAAGGCAAAAGAGGGGAGCTTTGGATATTACCAAGTAATACTGAATGAATTGAGGAAGGACAAGTCACAGGATTGTACTAGTATGGCTAAGAAATGGGATATGTGGGACCAGACTGTAGATATAGAGAGTACTCAGGGTAGAGAATTGGAATTAACCAAATAACAATGAGAGTATGGCATATACTGTACTTTTTTTGTTGTAAGGCAAAAATGTGCACCAGAAATGATGTGTAATAGTGATAACTGTGTACAAAAGCAAAAAAATTTTGGAAAACCTGATAACTTTTTGTAAAATTTTGTTTACTTTATGATTTAAATTTGTTATAATTAAACAAACTATAAAGAAAAGTACGCAGATTTTGTGTGAGGAGGAAGTATGTCCAATAATGGAATGTTGGCATTATTTGGTATAGATTTACCAGAGATACCATTCTTGAGTGATATATTTAATATTTTGACTTCTTTTGGTAATGTAATATTCAGTATATTGTCTTGGATATTGGCTGGATTGTTGTATGGTCTACAACGCGGTTTGTTCTTGATAATAGATTGTGTCAATTCGATATTCAGGAGTATTGCAGGACTAGATGTGTATTATGTCAATAATGTAGCGACTGAGGGAGATATAGTATATAGTTTATTACAAAATCCAGTAGTTACATCGGTATTCACTAGTGTGTTGGTAGCGTCAATATTTTTGCTCTTTGTGACTACATTTATTGCGATATTCAAGACAGAATTTGATATGTCCAAGAGTAATGCCAAGGGACCAATCTTGGGTAGAGCATTCAAGTCTATATTATACTTTGCGTGTGTACCAGTATTGTGTATATTGGGTGTATACATATCTAATGTATTTTTGCGTACTTTTGATGCGGCTACTAGTCAAGGTGCTGCGTCTATGTCATCGCAAGTATTTGCGGCGGCGGCATATGATAGCAATAGGGCTAGGACGGATAGTAGTTTTGCCAACGAGGTAAAGAATAGTGGTTTGATACCGGGTATCAGTAGCAATAGCACTCAGGCAGAGGTGGCTCAGGCGATAGATGTTGCATTTAGGTCCAATCTCAAGGCTCGGGGAATAGATAGTAATGACAATAATAGTACCAAAAATTTAGTATTGGATGCTGGTGATGGCAATCATATGCAAGGTTATGTATGGTCTGAGGTGGGGCCATGGGGAGAATTAACGATAAAGGTCAATAATTTTAGCATTAACGAACCAGTATTAGTTTATTATTATTATGACCTAGTTAGTTACAATTATATCATAGGATATATGGCATCATTTATGGTGTCTATGCTGTTATTGACATTGATAATAGGTGTAATACAGCGTATATTCGAATTGGTAATACTATTCGTAGTGTCGCCTGCATTTGTGGCTACAATGCCATTGGATGAGGGTGCTAGATTTGGCAAGTGGAAGGATGCATTCGTAAAGCGTACTTTGTCTGCGTATGGACCAGTAGTGGGTATGAACCTATTATTTATGGTACTGACATTTGTCCAAGACATTGACATATTTGGCTATGATGGTAGTTTCATCAATTTGGCTGGATTCTTTAATAGTATAGTACAATG
>JAFVZD010000022.1 GCA_017508345.1 Clostridia bacterium
ATTTACACATTCTCAAAAGCCTATAGCTAACTTATTGGATGTGCCAGCTAGTGCGTCCAAGGGAGAGAGTTTTGTAGTAAATGTAGAGGCATTTGACTACGATGCTAACAAGACTATTGTAGATAACAATATGGAGAAAGTTGTATACTATTACTTTAGTGATGAAGTTAGTCCTACTCCTAAGAAAGCAAAGGTTACAGATAAAGGTTTTGAGATAACTGTACCAGAGGATTGCGAGGCTGCAAAAGTAATACTATATGCATTTGTTGAGAATGATTTTGGTATTAGTAATACCAAGGTAGACTACGAGGTAGCTATCAAGTCTAATTCTACTGATTTTGTCGCTCCTACATTGACTATTGATGGTACTTTTGATACTGATGCTTGGGGTAAGCGTGTTCGTGGTACGGATGTTGAATTGCCTAAAGTAGATGTAGGGGATACTGAGTCTCCTGTACAATTGGATATTGTAATTAGCAAAGATGGTTCTGTAGTGAAGAATTATAGTGTTTATAACGGAACAACTGATATTAATGTAGTGGCTGGTGAGTACAAATTCACATTGGGTGAAGCTGGTACATATGACATTACTTATGTAGCAACTGATGCTAATGATAATGTGAGTGTAGCAACTATTCAAGTGAATTCTACTAGTGATTCAAAGCCTAGTATCAAGATGAATTTGCCAACAACCGCTGAGTATGGTGAGACAATAAATGTTTATTCCAAGATTAACACATATCTAGACGGTGATTTGGTTCGTTACAAGCCAGTAATGGTGACATTGCCAACCAAGATGGATGGAGAGTCTGATGCTGCTTACAAAACTAGAATTATGAATGATTTCATAAACCCTCAATTTGTGGGTATTACTGAGAGTAAATTGTTAATTGCTATTACTGGTAATGCAGATATATTGGGCAATGAGTCTATCCGTGTTAGTGAAGATGTAATGATTCAAGCTTGGGCTGCTAATGTTAATGGTGCTACAATTCGTTACGAAGAGGCTGGTTCTGAGAAAGTTACTATTAATGTAGCAGATAATACAAAACCTGTATTTGGTATTGTAGGTGGAGATGCTCCAAGGTCACAAGCATTTTACAAGGAAGCTACTGGTGGTCAAACATTAGAGCAACTAAATACTGTGGCAATTCCATGGTTTGATGCAGCTACTATTAATGATGAGTCAAAAGGTTACATTGGTAGTGGTATCAACTTGACAACATTAAAGGTTGTAGTAAAATATAAGGATTCTAGTACAACTTTGGCAGAGTTTACTGCTGAGGATGCTGGTAATAACAATACAGTGGTAGCTACCAAAGTAGGTAAGATTGTAGCAACATATAGTCTAGAGGATAATGCTGGTAACTTAGCTACAAAAGAGATCGTATTTAACATTGGTGATGTAACTCCACCTGAGATTGATTTGGGTGATTTGGATCTAACAGCTCCTCAAAAGACAACTGAGGACCCATTTGAGATTGATTTGACAAAAATCACAATTACTGAGCACGATACTACTATGAATTATGAGGACCTAGTAATTACTGTTACTCGTGATGGTACCGAAGTAGACTTCGAGAAGAGTTCTGACAAAAAGAAAATATCATTTGATATTAGTACAGCAGGAACATACACAGTAGAATTTAAGTGTACTGATGATGCAGGTAATGAATCTGAGATTGTTAGAAAATCATTTGTAGTATCTGCTGATACAGCATCACCTACAAACTCTACAACTGTTTGGGGCACTATATTAATCGTTCTATCATTATTGGTACTAGGTGGAGTAATTTACTTCTTTGTAAAACCTAGCAAATCCAAGGTTAATCTAAACACAACCAAGAAAGATAAGAAATAATATAACAAAATGAGATAGCTTTTGCTATCTTTTTTGTTTTTTGGATAAAATCTGATGTGGTTTTTAGAACACAATAGATATTTGTGTGTAAGTATTGCAAATGAGGGATAAAAATGCTATAATTATTAATACTAATAATTGAGGTATGTGATGGAATTTAAATTACATTCAAAATATGCACCTACTGGTGACCAACCGCAGGCTATAGAAAAATTGACGCAGGGCATTAATGATGGCTTGCGTTCTCAAGTGCTATTAGGCGTGACAGGTAGTGGTAAGACATTTACAATGGCGAACATAATCAAGAATTTGAATAGACCGGTATTAGTGTTGGCACATAATAAGACTTTGGCGGCACAACTTTGTAATGAATTTAGAGAGTTTTTTCCTGAAAACAGAGTGGAATTTTTTGTATCATATTATGATTTTTATCAGCCAGAAGCTTATATTCCTAGTAGTGATACTTATATAGAGAAAGATATGTCC
>JAFVZD010000023.1 GCA_017508345.1 Clostridia bacterium
AATAGCGGATTAACATTCATATTCAATTGCTCAGATACCACACCTAGATACACATTCTTTAGTGCGTTATCCGCTGTACTCATTGTTACCATATACTATTTTCCTCCTACACAATGTTTGTTAATTTTGCTTGACCACTTGGTTTGCCACAAATTAGATCAGCATATTTTACCAATGTCGCTTGATAAATTGCGTAATTTTCTTTTTGCTTTAATATTGAGCCATCCTCGTTACTCAACCACTCCCAGTCACACAATTGATGTAACTCAAAGTCCTTTGTATTCAAGAACATCATAGTTCCTGCATCACAAAATCTATTCTTGATTACAGGTATTCCATTGTATGACATTGTCTGCATACCACCAGCCAAATTCATTACATCTACATTCCTTCTGTTAGTCGCTAGCATAGTCATCAATTTACCTCTAGCCACTGTATCCGCCAATATTAGATCAATCTGATTACCAGACGCAAATTCTACTAGGTCAATTACACCTTGTATTAGTTGCTCATCAAAAGTCTCTGTATTTATTTTACTCTTGGTGTATGCCTTCAAACAATTGTAGTCCTCTCTATTTAGTCCATACAATGTCTCACTATCGCCAAACAACGCACCCAAACCTGTTATCTCCTGATCCTTTGCGTTCTGGATATAAAATTTGTACTTGCTAGCGTTTGCTGTTGTCATAGTATTACTGAATGCCTTGTCTAGCACAATCTGTTTTGTGTTGTGATTGATTTCTACAATCCTAGCACCTTGCATAGCAGTGTCTAGATTACCATCATAATACACATCTAGTACCATTCCTTCCATAACATTACTAGTCTTATTTACTACCAATGTCTTTGTTGATGCAGTCGCAGTAACATACTCAAATAATACTCCACTACCATCACCAAATAACATTCTAGCCAAGTTAAATTTACTAGATGCTAAGAGAGACTCCATCTCCGCATTCAATAGATTTACGAATGCCCCCTTGTCATTACTAGATGCTCTAATCGCCTTGTCACTTATCTCAATAGAACCATACAAATTCTTTAATGTTGTTACAAAATTCAAATACTTATTGCCACCAGCCTCTGGTAGAGCATCAGTCTCATTGCTCGCATTTATGCCAGCATTGATTCCATAAGGAACCAATTTTACAATATTACGACCATACACATTTGCATTAGTCTTAGTTACAATACTCAAGAATGGATCTGTCTCATTGTTTAGTTGATTAGCCAACACACCCAAATACACATCCTTAAGTGTCGCTTGTGCGGTATTCATGTTTACCATAATTTACTCCTATTCAAAATATTTTTTTACCATATTATACGCGTCACCTAGATTGGTAGGTTTACGCGCCTGCTTACTCCCGATATCATATCCACGAAAATTAGCCATCAATTTTGGTACACTCATCCTGTTTTGATTCAATGCACCTAGATAATCATTAATTATCCTGCTTTTGATTTTTTCATTACCCAAAATTTTGCTTTCCACAAAATTTTCATCCTCCATGAGTTTGTCTATGTCTATCTTGCCTTTTTTCATCATCCTAGCATAGGCTATATACAAGGGAGATTCAGCATACTCCAAATCCTTGTCCTCGCTCAGTATTCTAGCCAATTCCTTCCTCTGACTAATATCCATATCAAATTGTTCAATAAATTCTTTTACTTGGGTATCCCAATCACTTTTTTGCCAAAACGGCACACCATCCTCACTATATTCTTTATCCAATTCCAACACTTCATTTTTATTGACATTATCATCATTTTTGTCAAAACTTTCATTTTTAACAGCATTTTTTGCGTCAATGTGCATAGTACCAACACTTGTCGTGTCGCTTATTGTAGACAATTCATCTTCATTGCCAGTATTATTTTCACTCTTAGTCGGTATGCCATTTTGTATGTTTTTAGGCGGGGTTGCTACCTTGTCACCCTCCATACTTTTTCTTAATTCTGCTAATGCCTGTGACTTTTTGGTAAATTCACTTCTCAGGTTATCATACGCAGTTTTTAGTGCCTGTACATCCTTGAATGTACCCAATGTAGAGTCCTGTACTTGTGTATCCACTACTTCGGATTGTTCTACTACTTCCATCTATTCTACCTCCATTGTATTCTCTGCTATAATTGTCAATTTCTTAAATTGCTTGTGTTCCCTAATATGCTCTAGCATTTTTTCTTTTACTTTGGTGTTTTCTTTGCAAACTTTCTCAAAGTCTCCACTCAACATAAATGCCGTATGCGCAGAGATATGCAAATCATGATCATGTATCTCCAATACCTCTATTTTTTCGTTGTTTACTACGGCAATATTTTCACGCTTTGCACTCTCTATTTGTAGACTATTGTTGTCTAGGGCATCCTCCCATACACCAAATCCTAACATCTGCAATACTTTTAATCTCATTGCGTTAGACAACTTACCATTCTCGTCTTGCAATAGCCCCGCATTCAATAGGTCAAATATCATACTTCTGCGTTGTGCTATACTTTCACCCAATTCACTCTTGGTATCTAGCATCACATCATCCGATGTAATATTAGTATTATCCCAGTAGAATAATCCCAATTCTCCATCATCGCCTACAATTCTACCCATTCTAGTGGTAGTGGCATACTGCTTGTACATTCTCAATATCATTTCTCCTATCTTGCGTATAGCAAAAATAATATTCTCACCCGTTGCGGATACCCTGATTTCATCTTGCTCCAATAATATCTGTAGAGCTATACCACTCATATTA
>JAFVZD010000024.1 GCA_017508345.1 Clostridia bacterium
AGGTTGTTGACTCTCAAAACTGAGTTTATGGACGGTAATGACCATATGTATGATGACAAGATTACCTTGTCTCTAGCATACAACAAGCCTGTCAAATTATCCAAAAAACAACTCAACGCAAAACTAAAAGCATTGTCTGAGAAAACTACCAAAATTATGGAATCAGCAGATGATGATAGTGACCGCAAGCGTGATGCTCTCATTGCCGAGATTGAGGACCTATTGGCATCCAAAGGCGATGGTCTAGATGAGGACGAATTGAGCCTATACGACAGCCTAGAGAGTTTATTGGACATTATTAGATAAATAGATTACAAAAAAAAAACATACTGTCGCAATTATAGTATGTTTTTTTGTTTTTTTCCCTCAAAAAAGGTATTTACAAATAAAAGTTGTTATAGTATAATTATACATAAATCAAGGTGCTAAACATAGAAGGAATGATTATGAAAATATTTGGAAAAGATATCACCGAGCAAGAGGCTATATATTTGCTCAAAATTCAGCAAGATTATCATATCAAGGGACACAATATCATTTTTTATTGGGACAGAGATTTGGTAGATAGTTTTACCAGAATATTTGATGAGCAAGGCTACACATATTCACCTGAGGACTTGACACCCGAGGGGGTTAGTAGAGCAGTCTTTGAGATTTTGGCTAAGGAAAATCCCAAGGCGTGTTTTTATGCTGCATCCATTTTGCGAGGCTCAAATTTCCCTATCAAACAATTTGAACGCGTGATTTTGGAGCAATGTGACTACGAGTCTCAGATTGCATATCTAGCTACATTCCAGACAGACCGTGCTCAGGAATTCGCTGATAGTATCGCGGATTCTGGTATGTCATTTTATAACTTGACTATGCTCATTAACTGCCCTAAGGTAATGGATACCAGTAGGAACATTGATGTTGTAAACAAATATGGTACTATTATGCAACGACTATATATGGCAAAATATGTACCCGGCATAGATATAGAGGCCTTTCGTCAAGATGTTTTGGCGTCCAATCGTGCTAGACCAAATTATCTTTTTTCCAAATATATCACAGACAGATTTGTGACAAAAGGTGGTAACGCACATAGCTCTAATCCTGAGGGGAAGATTAATTATATCACTGATTTTTATGCAAATTTTCACCCAGTTGCAAAAAAGATTATGACAGTAGAGCATAGACAAGCCGTGCGTGATACCCGTGATGTAGAGTACTGTTTCAAATTAGCACGCAATGACCGTCCTTGCTATGGTATCAAGAATTCATTGTGGGATGACACCAGAGAAATTGAGCAAATCGTATTGGATAGCGAGGACCCTGTATATATCGCTAAATTCGCTACCGAGGTAAAGGGGGCAGATCGCCAAAAATGCATCCAAAAACTAACTGAATTGGGAGAGACAGAGCATGTAGAATATGTACAGATGAGTCTAACTATTCAGGACTTTTTTGATAAGAACCAAAACAATGCTAGGTGCTAGTCACCTAGTTTTTTTGTGATATTTGTTTGACTATATTATCAATATTTAGTATTATATATGTATAACTACAATATAGGAGGTATATTGTGCAAGATACAAAAGAAAGTACTAGTTTTAAGCTCAACTACAAGCGTACAATTTATATTGGCCTTGCTTTCTTCACTATAATGATGCTTTGGCAAGTTTACAATACCTATTGTCCCTTGTTTCTTACTGACTTTTTTGTCGGTGCCTTTGGTGGTTCTCCCGCTGACCACGCATACCTAGTGGGAGTAATCATGGCGATGGATAATGTATTGGCATTGCTGATACTACCATTATTTGGTGCGTGGTCCGACCGCACACGCTCTAGATTGGGTAAGCGTATGCCATTCATAATTGTGGGTGTGTGTATTGCCGTAATCGCTTTCCCACTAATCCCCGTTATGTTCATCTACAACCAAATGTTGTGGATGATAATAATGATGGGTATAATCCTAATAGCAATGAATGTTTACCGTTCTCCTGCTGTTTCACTAATGCCTGACATTACCCCAAAGCCAATCCGTAGCAAAGCAAATGCTATCATCAATGTATTGGGATACATCGGTGGAATATTCGCCGGTGCGTTAGGACTATTCTTCAAGGCTAGTGCAGACCCTATCACAGGTAGGCTAATCTATGACCCAGCCAATATCTGGATACCATTCGTGGCTACATCAATATTGATGGTAGTGGCTCTGGTGATATTACTATTCAAGATACGCGAAAACAAACTAGCTGCAGAACTAGCTAGCGAGATGGAACGCGGAGAAAAGGTAGCCGAGGTGGCTGAGACAATCTCTGAGGACAAACCTCTCACTGGTACCAACAAGCATAATATGATTATTTTGCTACTATCTATATTCTTGTGGTTCTTTGCATTCAACGCAATAGAAACATTCGGTAGTACTTATGGTACTCAGGTGCTGGGTGAATCATCTAGCTGGTGGAGTAGTGCGGTAATAGTAATGACTATTTGTAGCATAATAGGATTTTTCCCGGGTGCATATCTCTCTGTGAAAATTGGTAGACGCAAAACAATCATAGTAGGTCTAATCATTATGATGCTCGCACTGGGAGTTGCTCTATTCCCTATCCCTAGTTGGGTATACTACCCACTAGTAGGTATTGCAGGCGTTGGTTGGGCGTGGGTAAATGTGAATTCTTATCCTATGGTAGTAGAGATGGCCAACAAGCAAAATATTGGTAAACTCACTAGTTGGTACTATGCTGCTAGTATGCTAGCACAGAGTATCACTCCTATATTGGTAGGTTTCTTGTTCGGTGTATTGGGTTACGAATTCCTATTCCCATACGCTATAATATTTGCCGGTGTGGCACTAATAGTATTCTGTCTATACAAGACTCCGCCAAAACATATTGAGACACCACCTAGTGAGACATTGACAGCAGTTGATGATACTCAATCTCAAATATTAGCACAAAATATCGCACTATCTACTCCTGCCAAGGCTGTAGAATTGGACGCAGATAAACCTGCTAAATCAAAGGCAAAGTCTGGTGCAAAAGCAAAAAATGTCAATCAAGACACACAAAATGCTTAATTTCTGCATCTTATTATCAAAGAATAGGATTTTTTCCTGTTCTTTTTTGATTTTTAATTACATTAATACTTGAAATTTTTTACACTTTATTGTATAATATCTATTATTACATTCACAAAGAGAGGTTTTATTTATGCAAACAACTTACCGCACTGGTACTTGTGACCAAATTACCCGTCAATTGGTCGGCCAGGTAGTAAAGGTCGCTGGTTGGGTTAGTACTATTCGTGACCACGGTGGTATCACATTTATAGATGTTCGTGACCAATTTGGATTAGTTCAAGTGGTTGTCACTGATGACGCTCTACTCAAGGGTGTGACCAAAGAGTGTTGTATATCCGTAGAGGGTACCGTGAGATTGCGTGGAGAGGACAACATCAATACAAAGATAGCTTCAGGCGACATAGAGGTAGTAGTGGACAAATTAGACTTGTTGGGTCCAGTAATAGCCCCACTACCATTCGAGATAGAGGACAGCAAGAATGTTCGTGAGGATGTTAGACTCAAATATCGTTATCTAGACTTGCGTAACCCACAAGTTTACAACAATATCATTTTCCGTTCAAAAGTAAACAAATTCTTGCGCGAGGAGATGCAAGCCTTAGGTTTCAATGAGATTACTACACCAATCCTATCTGCTAGTAGCCCAGAGGGTGCTAGAGATTTTGTAGTACCTAGTAGATTACACCCAGGTAAGTTTTATGCTTTACCACAAGCACCACAGATGTTCAAACAACTACTAATGGTTGGTGGATTTGATAAATACTTCCAGATTGCACCATGTTTTCGTGATGAGGATGCTAGAGCAGACCGTACCGCAGGAGAATTCTATCAACTAGATATGGAGATGGCTTTTGCTACCCAAGAGGATTTGTTTGAGATTGGAGAGAGTGTTTTCTCCAAGCTATTCCGTGAGTTTAGTTCAAAGGAAGTTTCTCCCGCTCCATTCCGACGCATTCCTTTTGCTGAGAGTATGAGTCTATATGGTACAGACAAACCAGACTTGCGTAACCCACTAATTATCCACGATTGTACATCCATTTTTGCCAACACTGGTTTCAACGCATTCAAGGGTAGTACAGTCAAGGCAATTTGCGTACACGATATAGCGGGGCAGCCTAGGTCATTCTATGACAACTTGACAGAGTTTATGGTGGCTAATGGTAGTAAAGGACTAGCGTGGATCAAGGTAGAGAATGGTGGTAACTTCACTAGCCCTATTACCAAGTTTTTGAGTCCTGAGGAGATTGCTGGCCTCACACAAGAGCTGGATGCTCGTGATGGCAGTAGTATATTCTTGCTAGCAGGCAAGCCAAAGTTTACTACAAAGCTAGCTGGTATCCTTCGTAACGAATTGGGAGAAAGATTGGGACTAATCGACCCTAATAAATTTGAGTTCTGTTGGATTACAGACTTCCCTATGTACGAATTAACCGATGACAACAAATTGGACTTTTCACACAACCCATTCACAGCACCAGTTGGCGGTATGAGTGCGTTTGAATTGGATCCACTAGAGATCAAGGCTAATCAATGGGACCTAGTAGGTAATGGTATAGAGATGGTGAGTGGTGCAGAGCGTAACCACGACCCTCGTGTTATGGAGAAATTATTCGAGTTGGTTGGCTACGACAATTCTGTAGTAAGAGAGAAGTTTGGTGCTATGTACACCGCATTCCAATATGGTGCACCACCACACGCAGGTATGGCACTAGGTATAGACCGTACCATTATGTTGCTACTAGATGAGCCTAATGTTCGTGAAGTTATAGCATTCCCACTGAATAAGTCTGCTTATTGTCCTATGACTAATGCTCCTAGTACTATTACTAATGAGCAACTTCGCGATGTGCATATCAAGATAGACATTCGTGACAAATAACATATCCATTTTAGCGAGATTATTACACTCTCGCTATTTTGTTAAAAATTTTATTTAGGAGTAATTTATGATAACAATTACCGATTTGGAATTGAGTTTTGGTGGAGCACCATTATTCAAGGATGTTAACCTAAAATTTACACCTGGCAACTGCTATGGTGTAATAGGTGCAAATGGAGCTGGTAAATCCACCTTTCTCCGCCTACTTTCAGGTGACCTAGATGTCAGTCGTGGTTATATCGAGATACCACCCAAAATGCGTATGTCTGTGCTAAAACAAGACCACTTTCAATTCGACAAATACAATGTAATGGACACCGTTATTATGGGTAACCAACATCTATACGATATTATGAAGCAAAAGGATGCACTATACTCAAAGCCAGATTTTAGCGAAGAGGATGGTATATTAGCTGCTGAGTTGGAGGCAGAATTCGGCGAAATGAATGGTTACGAGGCTGAGACCGATGCTGCCAAGTTACTAGCTGGACTGGGAGTAGATGAGAGCCTACACTACGCACCTATGGCAGACCTCAATGGTGCCATCAAGGTAAAAGTTTTGCTGGCACAAGCACTATTTGGTTATCCCGAGATATTACTATTGGACGAGCCTACCAACCATATGGATACTCAGAGTATAGAATGGCTAGAGGAGTTTTTGATTAACTACCAAGGCACAGTTATAGTGGTTTCTCACGATAGACACTTTTTGAATACCGTTTGTACCCACATCGTGGATATTGATTATGGTAAGATAAAAATGTGGGTAGGTAACTATGACTTTTGGTATGAGTCCAGTCAATTAATGCTCCAACTCACCAAACAGCAGAACAAAAAGAAAGAGGAAAAAATAGAGGAACTCAAGGCATTTATCCGTAGATTTGGTGCCAAAAAGAGTCTAGCAAAACAAGCAACCAGTAGAAAGAAAATGCTAGACAAAATCCAATTGGAAGAGATGCCTGCGTCCAATAGAAAATATCCTTATATCAACTTTAAATCCGAGCGTGAGTTAGGTAAAGATATTCTCCAAGTAGAA
>JAFVZD010000025.1 GCA_017508345.1 Clostridia bacterium
AGATAGAAGAGTCCGAGGAGTACCTCAAGGTGCTTTCACTAGAGATAGTGTGGCCTAGTGACCTCAGTATCCATATGATAGAGAGAGAGGAGGTATATGCTATCCCAATGCTAGATAATACTACATTGGTGACAGACTCAGACTTCAAGGTATTACGCAAGGTGAGTTCTAGTGCTACCGATATCTTTGCACATTGTATCACTATCCAAGGTCGCGAGGGCTACAATGAGGATAGCTACGATGTAGGTGATTTTTTGCCAACACAATACTTTGTAGACTACCTACCTTTGCAAGATGCGTTTTTTGCTAATGACCAAGACCTAGTATCAATGCAGGCACTCATATCCACGGCAAAGGTTGTAGAGGATACATTGAGTATGCAGACATACTCCGGTGTCACTATTGATATACTCAATGTGAGTTACTATACCGACACCAAGGTGCGTACTGCTCTGAGTATGTTCAGCACACTCTCAGCAACCCAACTTAGTCAGGGCTCAATATATGTATTCAAGAACGAATATAGTATAATAGAAGGCAGATATATCGCTTAATCTGCATCAAAATTAGGTGTAAATGTACAAATTTACATCTTTTTTTGTAAATTCTGCCTCATTTTATTTGACTTGTATTCCAAAATCCTTATAATTAAGGTATAAAACTGTATTCTATCCAAAAATAGGAGGTGGTAGACATATGGCTAAACAAAATGTGGCAGTATTAGATATAGGTACCAGCCGTATCTCTGCCATCATAGCAGATCGTGGAGTCAATAATACCTTTGACATCCATGGTTTTGCTGAGGTCAATTATTCAGGTTTTATGGATGGAGAATTTCTCTCTCCCGAGGAGCTCACCGACACTATCCGCGGTGTACTCACCAGTGTATCTAGGTCCGCTAATTGTCGTATCAATTACCTAACCATTGGTGTACCAGCCGAATTTAGTGTAAATGCCGTGCGTAGCATAGAGCGTGCTTATCCCAAACGACACAAGATTACCGACCGCGACATAGATGAGTTATTCCACGAGGCAGACGAATTTGGTGCCTCCACCACGCATAGAGTCATCAACCGTAGCCCAATATACTTTTGTATGGACGACAATCGTAGACTAATCGAGCCCAAAGGTATAGTCACTACCAAGATTACCGCAATGCTTAGCTTTGTGCTAGCCGATCGCGAATTTATCAATCTGATGAATGAGATTATCAAGCCACTGGGTATCGCCAATGTAAATTATGTATCCGAGCCACTCAGTGAGGCATTGTACCTACTAGAGCCGACCGAACGCGATTCTTGTGCTATACTAGTGGATACAGGATATTTGTCCACCAGTGTCAGTATAGTAATGGGGGATGGACTAGTAGCACTACGCAGTTTTTCCCTAGGTGATGGCCACATAGTAGCCGACCTCGCTGAGGCATTTGACTTGCCTTTTGATGTAGCGGAATCGCTCAAAAACAAAATTGTACTATCTTATCAACCCGAAAAGGGTGACTATTACGAGGTAGACATAGATGGCGAATTGTACAAAATTGACGCCATAGAGACCAACGAAATAGTAGGCAATCGCATAGCGCAAATTGCCAAAATGGTCAAAAAGTGCCTGGATGACAGCAAATTTCAATACCCAGCATACATACCAATACAACTAACAGGTGGCGGTATTTGCTACCTAAAAGGTGCTAGAGATATGATGCAAAAATTATTGCAACAAGATGTGCGTATCATATCCCCGCCTGTCCCGCAGATGGACAAGCCCCACGCATCCAGTATTCTAGGACTATTGGATATGGCACTCAAACAATGCAAACTCAAAACAACTTTCATATTGTTTAGATTGTTTAGTAAATAAAAATTTTTTGGAGGAAAATATGGAATTTCATAACAGCAATAGCGGTTACACATCGCAAAATCAAATCAACCCAGTAGTCAAGATAAAAGTAATAGGCGTAGGTGGCGGTGGTAGTAATGCCGTCAATCGTATGATCAATGCCGGTGTAAATGGCGTAGAATTTATAGCAGTCAACACTGACAAACAATCTTTGCAAGTCAGCAAGGCTGATTACCGTATCCAGATAGGTATCAAATTGACTCGTGGATGGGGTGCAGGTGCAGACCCAGAGATAGGATTCAAGGCAGCAGAAGAAAATTATGAGGAACTCAATCAAGCCCTAAACGATGCCGACCTAGTATTCGTTACCGCCGGTATGGGTGGTGGTACAGGTACTGGTGCAGCACCACTCATCGCTAGTATAGCAAAAGAAAAAGAAATCCTCACAATCGCAGTGGTTACCAAGCCATTCAATTTTGAGGGACGCAAGCGTATGGAGAATGCAGAGAAAGGTATACAGGCACTTAGCCAAGTAGTAGACTCTCTAGTAATTATTCCTAACGAAAAACTATTCAAACTAGTACCAAAGGGTACAGGTATCGTAGATACATTTAGATATGCTGATGATGTACTCCGCCAAGGTGTCCAAGGTATATCCAACCTAATCATCGAGAATGCTCTAATCAACCTAGACTTTGCCGACATCCGTACTACCATGAAGGACAAGGGACTAGCACATATGGGTATAGGTAGAGCCAAGGGTGACCGCAAGATTTTTGACGCACTTAGTCAGGCTGTATCCAGCCCACTATTAGAGACAACTATCGAGGGTGCCACTGGTATCATCTTTAATGTAAAAGGTGGACTAGACCTACCTATCGACCAAGTACACGAGGCCGCTGACTTAATGCGTGATATAGTAGATCCAAATTGTAACATAATCTTTGGTGCTAGTGTGGACGAATCCCTTGGTGACGATGTAGAGATTACCGTAATCGCTACAGGCTTCCAGAATGATGACGCTCACCTAAATAACCAAGTAGAAGAGGATGATGACGAGGCTCACTCAAAGGAGAAGTATGCCGAATTTCTCGCTAAGCGTATCCAGAGTGGCAAGGTTAGTGCATCCGCATACGATGATGATGAATTAGAATTAGCCGAGTCTGCTGGTAGGAATATTGGTCAAAATGTCGCTCGCGATACTATGACCTCTCGTGTAGAGTTGGATGAGGATGATATCCCACCATTCCTACGCAAACTCCGTAACAAAAAATAATATACAAAAGACATACTGAATAGTATGTTTTTTTGTTTGCGTAGTCCAATTTAGTGTTTTTTAGTATATCCATATTTTTTGTAACATATATTGTGGTATGCCAAAACTTTTTAAGGGAGCAATATATGGATAAAAATAATATTTACCAAGATATAGCAACGCGTACCAACGGCGACATATATGTAGGGGTGGTAGGCCCCGTGCGTGTAGGCAAGTCTACATTCATTACACAATTTATGCAAAAATTCGTCCTGCCCAATATGGATAATAGCAATATGCGTAATTGTGCAATAGACGAATTACCTCAGTCCGCTGATGGTGTGGGTATTATGACCACACAACCAAAGTTTGTGCCAGCAGAGTCCGTTCGTGTGGATTTGGGTAATAGCGTGATGGCTAATATCCGCCTCATAGATTGCGTAGGTTACCTAGTAGATGGTGCTACCGGACATATTCTAGACAACAAACCTCGTATGGTCAACACTCCTTGGAGCGATGAGCCTATGCCATTTGATACCGCTGCCGAATTAGGTACTCACAAGGTACTAGCAGAGCATAGTAGCGTAGCCATATTACTTACCACGGATGGCTCGTTTGGAGAACTCACTAGAGACAAATTTGTATCCGCAGAAGAACGCCTAGTACACGAACTCCGCGAGCACAACAAGCCTTTTGTGATTATCATCAACTCCGCTACACCAGACTCACCAGACACTCAGCACTTAGTATCCACACTAGCTACCAAATATAATGTAGGAGCACTCAGTATGGATGTCACCAAGCTCAATGAGCAAGATGTAGCCAAAACTTTTAATGAGATACTCCGCGAATTCCCAATAGTAGGGGTAGAGCTAAATATGCCAGAGTGGTTGACTGCATTACCATTTGATAGTGACATTATTACTGAGATAACCAAAGAATTACAAAGTGTGACCAATAATGTATTGCGAATAGGTGATTATGACACTACCAGTGTACTATTTAGTAGTAGCAATAGATTCCTACCACTGGAGGTGGGCAAAATCGAACTCGGCTTAGGCAAAATTGTATACGATTTAGTACCACAGCCCAATCTCTTTTATGAGGTGCTCAGCAATCAATGCGGTATGCAGATTAATAGCGATTTTGAATTAGTATCCCAGATACGCTCATTGGCAGAGGCAAAACGCCACTATGACAAACTCAAGACAGCATTGGATAATGTCAACGAATTTGGTTACGGCGTGGTAGAACCCACACTAGAGGATATGGTTTTTGAAGAACCTAATATTGTGAAGCACGGAGGTAATCGTTATGGGGTACGCTTGCGTGCCTCCGCCCCTAGTCTACACATTATGCGAGTAGATGTAGAGACCGAGATTAGCCCAATGATAGGTAGTGAGCAACAGTCACTAGATTTGGTAGAATATCTCAATACGCAGAGCCAGTCCAACCCTAATGGAGTATGGGATACCAATATGTTTGGTAAATCCGTACAGCAACTAATGACCGAGGGGCTGAGTTCCAAGATAAATACAATGCCAATCGAGGCACAAAAGAAAATGCGTAAGACACTCACTAGAATTGTCAACGAAGGTAAAGGCGGTATTATTTGCATTTTACTATAATTAATATTGTGAGTACACTCAATAATTGTTTTGATTGCTAATCGTCTCACTTGTATGCTTTTCGTTTTTGTTTGATTGAGGGTAGTATTACCTTGTTATTCATAAGTATCTATATGGAGTGAATAATTTTTGTTCACTCTATTATTTTTGATATTATATAAAATCTTTTTTGTGTCAAAACTTAAATTATATTACAAAAACACTTTATTTTTTATTTGTTTTGTGCTATAATTCACTCACTATTCTTAATTTAAGGGGGCTTTTTAGATTGGAAGAAAAGAAAAATAGGCCGTTTTCTTGGTTGCCTACTGTATTGATTATTATCTTAGCAATTATGCTACTATCATCAATGTTTGGTAACCCAGACAAGGCCAAGGAGATTTCCCGTGACCAGTGTACCACACAGGTAGAGGCAGGGAATGTAGCCGAGGTTCGTACCTATGGTGCTACTATCTATGGTATTTATGTGACACATCCTGATCCTGATGCTACCAAGGTAACGGCAGATGAGTTTGAGAAAAAAGGTAAATTTGATTTCTACCTCAATTGTGGTTATGCCAGCGAGGCTCTAG
>JAFVZD010000026.1 GCA_017508345.1 Clostridia bacterium
AATTAGGGAGGAGTGTATGTCTTTTTTCTCGGGGATGAGGACGGACAATATGCCGGGACCAATTGTGGGGAATCCTTTGCGTGGTTTGTGCGAGAAAGTATGTATTCAGGTCAAAAAAGTATTTGATGCGTGTCTTAAACAGCAACACATAGTGAATTTGCCTGTGACACTAACGGATTTTACACCAGCGAATCCTACATATCCACTGACATTTGTATCTGGGCAATCTAGTCAAGATATAGCACCGACATTTAGTAATCTGACAGTTACTAGATTTGAGGACAGGCCGAATTTCGCTAGAATTAGTGGTACGGCTAATGTACCTATTGATGTGGTGTATACAGATGCGAATGGACAGCAAGGAGTGGCTAGTGGGGTAATAAGCATACCGCAGGATGTGGTGTTGTTTTTGCCTCAGCCAAGTATAATTCCATACAAAATTGAATTGGTGGCTAGTGCGATAGTGGCGGATGGAACTATTGATGATGATGTAATTACGCTGGAGGGGTGTGTATTACTGATAATCAAAGTTGTGGCAGAAACTGAGCTATTGGTACCTAGTTATGGATATTGTCAGATACCGCCATGTCAAGAATTCTCGCAAAATGTATGTGAAGGGTTCTTTGAAATGCCGTTGTATCCATCTGTAGCGAATAACAACTGAAATTAGATAAACAAAGGACAAAACTCTACAACTCATATTTTGGGGTAAACCAGAATATGGGTTTTTTTGTTGTGTACAAAATAAACGAAATTGGTTGCGTTTTGTAAAATAATAAGTTATACTATACTAGAGGTAGAATAAAGTGAAAGTGTATGCGATAGGAGATCTACACCTAGATAGTGTAGTAGAGAAGCCAATGGACATATTTGGTGCAGGATGGGAAAATCATTGGGAAAGAATAGTAGCGGACTGGCGAAGTAAGGTCAGTGAGGATGATATTGTGCTGATACCTGGAGATATTAGCTGGGGGATGAGAGTAGCAGAGGCGATACCAGACCTAAACTTGATTAAAGCATTGCCGGGCAAAAAAGTAATAATCCGTGGTAACCATGATTATTGGTGGGAGTCCATTAGTGAGGTTAGGTCATTATTGGATGAAAACATGTGGGCATTACAGAATGATAGTATCAAGATTGATGATGTAGTGATATGTGGTACTAGGGGATGGGCGGTACCAGAAAAGGAATTTAAATCCAAAGATGATGAAAAAATATACAAACGCGAACTAATTAGGATGGAGCTAGCATTGGAGGATTTGAATAAAAAGCGTGTGGAAGGTGACACATGTATAGCGATGATACATTATCCACCATTCAATGCAAAGCTACTACCTAGTGAATTTACTAGGCTATTTGAGCAATACAAGATAGACAAGGTAGTGTATGGACATTTGCATGGTAGAGGGTGTAGGGCGTGCAAGTACTTGGAGCAGAATGGTATACAGTATTATTTGACTAGCTGTGACCAAGTGAATTGTGAATTAGTAGAGATAAGAGGGGAATAATGGAATTTAATCATATATCGGTAATGAAAGATGAATGTATCCAGGGGCTAAA
>JAFVZD010000027.1 GCA_017508345.1 Clostridia bacterium
ACTAACTACGCAGTAATTGAGTGAATTATTAGGGTCTGTGCCGGATAGTATATAGTCGAGTTTTTGGAAAAATTGCTCGTGGTATATATCAATATTGTGGTATTGCATATTCAGTGGACGCTCAGGTAGGTCGTAGTATGCGGATGCATCTAGAGTATCTTGGTAATATCTACCTATATTGGCATTAAAGTCTTTGTCAAGGAATTCCTTGCGGTCAAACACATGATAATTGATATTTTTGAGTGAGAGTTTGGACTGGATTAGGGTAGGTAATTGGTTGTCTATTAGCATATTGTTGAGTATATTGCGGTTGCAATTACCATAGCCCACAAAGAATACATTGATATCTACATTGTGATTGACGGTAGCGGTAGAGTAGTCGATTTGGCTAGAATTGAGGTAACTAGTGATAGGATGGTCGGCTATAAATTTTTTTGAAATCAAACTATATTTATTAAAAAATGAGATATTCTTGTTACCGAAATTAAATTTGAATGCGTCCTCAAATTGATTCTCCAATCCGACATATAGGTTAAACATCTTATTGTCTGCCTTGGAGTACGCATTCATTAGTCGTAGAGTCTTGGCATTGTCGGTGAGAAAACTAATGAAAGTGATATGTGAGCGACTGAAACCCAAATGTTTGATATTATCTGAATTGATGTCCTCGAATAACAAATTTATAGATTTTTTGGATAATAATTCTTTTTTGGTATTCTTGTCAATGTCGTTTACCCAAAAAATCACATTGCGTGATGGGATAGTCTTAGCAAATGCGAGGGCATCGGCGGAATATCCAATGATGATGAATTTGTCTTGTTTTTTGTGTAGGATAAAGCGTACTTTGATAAAATTCCAAAAGTATCTACCTGTGATACCTACAACTACAAATATTAGTGTGAATATGTTGAGGGTGTAGCAGAGTATGAATGCTATACCAAATGTGTCATTCATAGCCACTGCTGGGTCTATAATGTCTGTTTCGATATTTAGCAAACATGCGCTGACCGCATGCATTACACAATCACAAAAATTGACTAAACCGCTCTCGCTAGTACCACAATTCATACAGAATACTGCTATGAGGTATAGACCAAAGTTGACGATAATAGCGGGACCAAAATATCCTGCTGTACGGATGTCGGAGATTTCCTTTTGACCAATCATCTTGAATAGCATTAGTAGGAATAGGAAAATTTCTACGAAAATCACTAAATAGAGTAAAATATTGACTAACATACAATCACCTAAAAATATTGGATTTAGTTTAGTATAGTCAATATACAATACTTTGTCAAATATTGTGGATAAAAAATGCTACAAAAAGTGTATTTTTATTGACATTAAAATTTGAAATAAGTATAATAAAGTAAATATTGAGTGAAGGAGTGAATAATTATGGGTATGAAGGCTAATCACGCACCTAGTATGTATGTATTTGACATAGAGGGTACATTGCTGGACGCACACGGTGATTTGCGACCTGGTGCATTGGATATGTTTAAGGCAATCAAGCAAAAGACGGGCAAGCAGATACTATTTGAGTCTGGTATGAACGAAAAAGAGGTTTTGTCTATTATTGCCAAGATTAATGAGGGGTTGCCTGAGGATTGTCAACTCACGCCTTGTATAGCTAGCTGTTGTGGTAGTAGGATAATTAACGAAAAGGGTGAGCCTATCTTTGAGGACATTATCACATACGAGGATATACAGACTATCAATAGGATATTATTGAAGTATAGTCCTACTGCGGCTATCGTGTATAGGGGTGTGAATGAGAATTATGTGTGCAAGATTGATGACCTATATAAGCGTTTTGGCAAAAAACTCACGGTAGAGGAGATTGACAAACTGGATAATATTTATCAAATCTTGTATACTACGCATAATATGCCGTTGTTGTGCAAAGAATTGGATGGGGATATATTGGATGAGATGTTGCACAATGGAGAGATATATTCATTGGAGATATCTGGTATTGACCTAAATAATGACCCTGTGCTAAACGAAAAGATTGCTAAGGAGATTGCTAAGCAGACTGGTCAAGAATATAGTCTAAGTGTGACAATGCAATTGGCTCACCAGAATAAATTTAGTGCGTTGGTAAATTTTTTGGGTGCTAATATGGCTAGTACGGCGTGTTATATGGGAGATGGTGCCAATGACATACCTTGTCTAAAGAAATGTGGACACAGTGTAGCGGCATTTGCAAAAATGCAAGATGTAGTGAAGGCTAGTAAATTTGCGGTAAATACCAATCTAGTGGAGATAATACCATATATTTTGGGTGAACCATATGATGTCAAGCGACTCAAGATGTTGAAAGCCTCTTGTATGAGACAAGCATTAAAGAAATTAAAGAGATAAGGAAAAAACTCAATGTGATTAAGTTCATATTGAGTTTTTTTGTATAAAAAAATCACTAGCCAGTGCTAGTGATAATATTAACGACTAACGGCAGCGTACATGCTGGCCTCCTTGATGTCCTCACGAATATTGAATTCGTATTTGTCCAAAAACTCTTGGAGTATCATATCGTCTTGACGCATTTTGCCTTGACTACCCATCTCCTGCATTTTGAGACCAAAGTAGTGTAGTCTATTGTTGATAGCATACTTATTACCATTGGTGCTAGGTAGATTGTGTGTGGCTAAGCCAATACTCCACTCGATTGGGGTGGACTTGATCTGAGGAATCTTGAAATCCACATAATGTGGTTGCTCTAGTACGGTAGCGATATCCTTGGCAATCTTGGACTTTGTATAAGTCTGTGTAGGATTGTGCCTAGCATACACATCTAGCACTAGTAGGTCGGACAAGAACATATATCTATACACAACCTGCTCTGCAGATGCTCTACTAGCATTGAGTACAAAATCTGTCATAGCATGCATATCTAGAAAGTATCCATTATTAGCTAGTGATGTGTCTGCGTGTTGGAATGCCACATTGTTGTATAAGTACCAGCATATGGTGTACATAGTCTCATTAATCTTGCCCTGTTGCTTAGCCTGATTTAGGCGTAACAACTCAGCATCACGGCTAACGAGAGCCTGTGAATGTATTAGTGCGGATGTCTTGTCATCAATCTCGGTATCAGTGTGTTTGTACAAAAAATTAGGTATCAATTCATCATCAAATCGTACAGGTTGTGTACTACTCTTGAGTGTGGTAGGTACATAACTAGGTAGTGTAGTAACCATATATCCTCCTTAGTCTTATTGCGTATTTGTATAATAATTATACCACAAATAGGTAAAAAGTCAATATCAAAATTGAAAAAATGTAATAACGCAAAATTATCATATTGTATGCCAAAAATTGGATATAGGTGACTAATCAACGGGGATATCTATCAATCATTGTTTGTGTGGGTAAGGGTGGGGGTGTCAGTAGGGGTATTGTCTACATTGGTAGTAGGTGTAATATTGATAGTAGTATTGGTAGTAGAGTGAAGTTTATTGCGGTGCTTGATGATGAGTATAGTAGCCAAAATTATACCGAATGCCAAGGTCAGTCCTATTCCCAAAATATACCAATTGGCGATATTATCAGCAGAGTAGTAATTGCGGTAAATATACATATGTTTTGCAGTTTGAGCATTAGGGGTAGTGAGTGTACCTAGGTCGGTAACCCATATGTGTGCGGAATAAATACCATTACGCTCTACATAGTCTGCATTGGAGTGTACCATATAGTTGGCTGGGTAGAGATAAATAATATTGGCATCAATGTTACCCAGTTGGGCTAGTGCTAGTGAGTGCTCGCCAGCATAGTATTTGTCTGCTATATAGGTGACTAATTGCGTATAAATGGATAGAGGAGCAAAGTTTGATAAATCAATATCACGGTCACACATTACTAGACGGTCACAGAATGCAGAGTGAATAATCTTATCCTCTATATCGCTATCTGTGGTGGGTGGGATATTGTAGAATATCCTGTATGCCTCACTGCTAGCGAATTGGATAGTGTACTTGCGTACAGTGGGCTGAGTGGTGTCAGCCTCTAACTTGACCTTGTCAATGAGTAGTGGATTGGTAGCATAACTAGTCCACCATTCTGCCACAATATCATCAATCTTGGTAATAGTATCTGCTACATCAATACCCGCGGTAGCGAGTGCGGTAGCATCTAGGTCCACATCAAAGGATTCTTGGATAGAGCCATCGTTGTACACAGAATAGGTATAACCTACGGTACCGCAACCTGCGAACATAAATAGTGATATGATGCACAAGCAACAAATACTAAGCAATCTAGTACATTTATTCATAAAAAACTGACCCCCGTATAGTTAATTATACTCAGTATAGTACTAAAAATATCATTAAATGTCAATTAATTTATCAAAATGGTAAAAATCGTTTGACAAAAGTATATGAGATTTAATAAAATGTAAAAAACGAGTGAGGTAAGCAATGACAAAAGCGGGTATAAGTACAGTAATAGTGAGTGCGGTAGTGGTGTTGATTGCTATAATTGTAGGCATGGTAATGTTATTGAGACCGGGGCAGAGTATGGGGCCAGAACTAATAGATAGTACCTTTGTGCAAGACATATTGGGTAACAACACAGTGAAGGCGGATACACCAGAGAATGGTACTGCGGGTAGTATACAGATAGGTAACAATGTGACACAACTCACAGCAGAGGCGGATGACGGGTATGTATTCGCATACTGGCAGGTGAATGCTGGTAGCACTAGCAATGCGGGGCTAAAACTATGTGCGGATGAGGTAATCCGAGTAGATAGTAGCAGAGCGGATGAATTTGTACCAGTATTTGTAGCAGAGGCAAATGTAATAGACATTGATGGGCTAACTGACCCAATATTCAAGCAACACATAGACAATAACTTGACTGCTGGGAAGATATACAATGTAACACAAGACACTATGATTAATGGTGGTATGCAACCTTTTGGTAAATTCTGTGGAATACTCCGTGGTAATGGACACAAGGTGTATGGTGTAGATATTATGGTGGATGATAGTACGCAGAATGCTGGATTGTTAGTTGAATTGGATGGTGCAGTGATATGTGATATTACTATCGCTAGTGGTAGTGTGGAGAGCAGTGGAGGAAATGTAGGTACTCTAGCGGGTACAATGAGGGATAGTCTAATCAGCAGGAGTGTGAGTAAGATAGCTGTAACCAATACAAATGCTATGGGTGTAGCAGGTGGATTGGTAGGGAGAGCAGAGGGATTGAATATGATATATTGTAGTGAGTTTGCTGGTAGTATAATAGGACACACAAAGGGTGGAATAATTGGTGTGGATAGTAATGTAAAATTGTACAAGAACGCATACAAAGGTGCATTATAATTGAACAAAAGAGGGATAGGAATATCCTTTTTTTGTTCTATTAAATATTATAATGATAAAAAAAGGCAAAAAGCAACAAAAAAACTTGGTCATAAATGTTGCGAATATAGAGAAAATTTGTTAAAATAAGGGGCAAGCGAGGTTGGATAGTATGGGATTTTGGAGATATGTATTCAACAGTATGGGAATTACCAAGGATGAGGATAGGGCTAGTCAAGAGGTAGAGCGAGAGGAGAGGCAACAATGGAGGACGGAGGATAGTGTGGCTATCATCAATCCTAGGGGATTTCAGGATGTAGTGGACCTAGTAGATTATATATCCAAAGGGCATACGGCGGTAGTGGGATTCCAAAACTTGTCTACAAATATTGCGGAGCGGAGTATAGATTTTTTGTCAGGTGCGATATTTGCTCTGGGTGGAGATATGCAAGAGGTGAGTAGTGGGTTATATTTATACGCACCCAATGGTGTAAAATTAATCAAACCAAAGAGGAAAGAGTGAATGAGGATAAAATATTGGTATATACTAGCGTTAGCGGTAATAGTACTGGATATTGTTACCAAAATAGTGACGGAAGGAATTGATACTGAGGTGATACCTGGGGTATTGAGCTTTGTATCTGTACACAATACAGGTGCTAGTTTTAGTATGCTGGATGGTGCTAGGTGGTTATTTGTAATACTGGGTATATTATGCGTAGCGGGAATGATATTATATGATATATTTAGCAAAGCCGAGTATGGCTATAACGCGTGGTATTATGTGGGATTTACGCTACTATTAGGTGGAATAATAGGTAATATGATAGATAGAATTGCACTAGGCTATGTGAGGGACTTTATTTGTCTAGACTTTATGACTTTCCCGAT
Source organism: Clostridia bacterium (assembly GCA_017508345.1). The sequence goes on from JAFVZD010000027.1 coordinate 6,201, forward strand.
ATTCAACATAGCGGATTGTGCCTTGTGCATAGGTACGGTATGTATCATGATATGGATACTATTCTATGCAGGTAGGGAAAAGGCAGGGAATAAGGATGAGTAACAAACAACAGATAATTGTGGATGAGAATACCCAAAAGTGCAGGTTGGATGTGGTACTGAGTGAGCATATGGCGGATATGACTAGGAGTGCTATCAAAAAGTTGGTTGTGGATGGCAAAGTATTGGTAAACAATCAGCAACAAAAGGCAGGGTATATATTAAAACTAAATGATGTAGTGGATATAGAGGTGCCACCTGTGGAGGTGGACACAGTAGGTGCGGAGGACATACCACTAGATATTGTGTATGAGGATGAGGACTTATTGGTAATCAACAAGGCACAAGGAATGACTGTGCATCCTGCTAGTACGGTTAGGAGTGGTACATTGGTAAATGCGCTACTCTATAAGGTCAAGCAATTGTCTAGTGTCAATGGTGAGTACAGGCCGGGTATAGTGCATAGGCTAGATAAGGACACTAGTGGACTCATGCTGGTAGCCAAGAATGACAAGGCACACAATAATTTAGCCAAACAAATAGCGGACAAGACTTGTGTGAGGGAATATGTGGCATTGGTCACGGGTGTAATGAAAAAAGATGAGGGCGAGGTAGAGAATTATATAGGTCGTGACCCAAAGAACAGGCTAAGGATGGCGGTATTGCGTGATGGTACGGGTAGACTAGCCAAGACTAAGTATTGGGTGGAGCATAGGTATACAAAGTACACACTGGTAGCGTTTAGACTGGCTACGGGTAGGACACATCAGATATGAGTACACACCAAGTATCTAGGTTATCCTATTGTAGGAGATAGTGTATACAATACGCACAAAGATAAATTTAATTTGTCCGGACAGTTGCTGCATTCTAGACATATTGAGTTTATGCATCCAAGTACGGGGGAGAGGATGAGTTTTGATGCAAAATTACCAAATTATTTTGAGAGTGTTTTGCAAAAACTTGACTAATGTGGAGAACAATTATATAATTGAATAATAATTAGTAAAGGGGGTAATTATGAGTAATTACGAATTTAGACGATTTGTGAATATGCTGGGATTTGTGGCATCTATACTAATAGCATTGGCATCATTGATATCTATGCTAGTAGCATTGGCTCAGGGGCAAGTAATGCACTTGCCGGGACTAGTATTCAATGGTGTGATAGGTGTAATAATGGCGTTAGCCAATATGATTGCATACTTTATAGTGCTGGTAGCGGGGTATAGTTATGCGAGGAGTAAGCGTAGTGCGTGGTATATGGTAGCACAGGTAGTGTCAACATTAGTAATACTAGTGATGATAATACTTACCAATGTATTGTAAGGAGGGTATAATGGATATAAGAGACCCAAAGATAATAGTGGCTCTAGCAGGTGCTGGTGTGGCTGCAATTAGCCTAGCACTAGTGTGGGCTACATATATAATGATATTCCCTGCGTGTGTAGGGATGATAGTATCCGGAGTGATTGCTACAATAATGGGGTACAGGAGATACCGTGATTATAGTGATAGGATGAAGGAGATTTGGTATCAAGATGCATTCAATTATGCAGATGAGATTGGGGACCCGCAGGCAGTGTATTCATTCAAGTATCCAAAAGATGTGGCTAGAAAACTCAGGGCTAGAAAGTTTAATTTGTGGATAAAAGTAGTAGCACCGCTCACAGTAGTAGTATTGGCTGTAATATTGCTGATTACAGGATTTGGGGTGGTAATAAAGTAATAATAGTGGAGAATTCCGCTATTTTTTTGTCCAAAGCGTGTAAAAAAATAAAAAAATTTCAAAAAAATCGACACAGACTATTCACAATTGTGAAGAAATGTGGTATTATTAATTTACAAATTTTTGTTTCGGAGGAAATTATGTATAAAATCAACAAACCAAGCAAGACAATAGTTGAGATTAAATTTAGTGCAGACAAGGAGGAGTGGGACAAGGCTGTACAAGTAGCGTACGAGAAGACTAAGGGCGAGTACAACATTCAGGGATTTCGTAGAGGTCAGGCACCACGCAGACTAATTGAAAAGACATATGGAGAGGGTGTATTCTTTGAGGATGCATTCGGTCACATCGCAGAGGAGGCTTATGTAGCGGCATTGACTGAGGACAAGAGTATTAATCCTGTGGGCGAGCCTGATGTAAAATTAGAGAAGTTTGTAGAGGGCAAGCTAGAGGGTGTAATAGTATTGAATGTAATACCTGAGCCAGTACTAGGTGCATACAAGGGATTGAGTCTAGAGGCTACATTAATGGAGTACAATGAGGATATGCTCAATCACGAATTGCAACACGCTAGAGAGCATATGGCAGTGGCTGTACCAGTTACAGACAGAGAGACACAATTGGGCGACACTATTACACTAGACTTTTTGGGAACATTGGATGGTGTACCTTTTGATGGCGGTAAGGCAGAGGATTACGAATTGAAGTTGGGTTCTCACTCATTCATCGACAATTTTGAGGACCAACTAGTAGGACACAAGATTGGTGACCATGTAGAGGTGAATGTGACATTCCCAGCAGATTATGGTGCTAAGGATTTGGCTGGCAAAAAGGCTGTATTTAACTGTGACATCAAGGGTATTAAGGTGTTTGAGTTGCCAGAGCTAGATGATGACTTTGCTAAATCTATGGGTGAATTTGAGACACTAGACGCATACAAGGCGGATGTAGAGGCTCAGATTAGACACGAGATTGAGAATAGAAACAAGACTATCATTGAGGATACTATACTAGACGCAGTGGTAGATGGTAGCGAAGTAGAGCTACCTAATGTAGTGGTAGAGAAGCAATTGGATGCTGTAATGAATGACCTAAATAACAGGTTGATGTATCAAGGTATGTCAGTACAGGATCATGCAACATATCTAGGCAAGACTATGGAGGAGATGCGTGAGCAACACCGCAAGGATGCTGAGAAGATTGCTAAGACAAAGCAAGTATTGGAGGCATTGGTTAGAGCGGAGAAACTAGGCGTTAGCGAGGCTGAATTGGATGCTAAATTAGAGGAATTCGCTAAAATGACTAACAAAACGATAGAAGAATACAAAAAAACCATGGACAAGCGTAGATTAGATTATATGTATAGTGATATACTAATGGCAAAGGTTATGGATGTATTGAAGTCTAATAACACTGTAACAAACAAGTCTGCTGACAAGCACGCATATACTCATCGGCGATGTAGTGGTCGCCATAAAGGTAGAGACCTGTAGACTTGTCGTGAAGATGGGCACATGTTTGGCTTGCATAGAAT